>CASEZC010000046.1 GCA_949292385.1 uncultured Pseudomonadota bacterium | reverse complement strand
GAATCCTGAATGGAATGATTTGGCTGTTGGTTTGACAGAATATATAAAAAATATGGTAAAAATTTAAACATTGTTTTTCTAATATATTATCTTATTTGTCATTCCCGCGTCCGTGGGTCAAAAAACTAATGTTTTTATTGGGTGATAATGCGTGTTTTGTCATTCCCGCGCAGGCGGGAATATGGTCTATTAAATTTATATCGCAGATTTCAGATTAATGAAAAAAACATAGATATATATAATTAATTAAATAATTATTTTAGTCCCTATTCCCGCCTGCGCGGGAATGACAGATAGAGGGGAATTTTCAAAATATAATATATCTGTTTGCGGTAATAACAAATAATACAAAAAAACACCGGCATTTGCCGGCATTTTTAATACATTGTTTGCAATATATGCTTGTTTTTGTCCAGACTGGATAACATTTTACCAGAACCGCATGCGACACAGGCCAGTGGGTTGTCAACCAAGAATGCCGGCAAGCCGGTTGACGCGCGAATGGCCGCGTCCAGACCGCGCAGTAACGAACCGCCGCCCGTCATTGCGATACCCAGGTCTGCAATGTCCGCAGATAATTCCGGTGGCGTCAATTCCAGCGCCTGACGAACGGTATCAACAATCTTGCTGACTGTTTGAGACAGAGCAGACGCAATTTGTGATTCTGTGATGACCGTTTCGCGTGGCGTACCGGACAACAGGTCGCGCCCTTTGATTTTCATTGTTAATTCATTTGCCTTGTCTTTTGGAGATATTGCCGTTCCGATACGTTTTTTTATTTCTTCGGCTGTATTTTCACCAATTAGCAGGTTTTTATTTTTGCGTACATAGTCAATAATATCTAGGTCCATTTGGTCACCAGCCGTGCGAACCGCGTTTGAATAAACGATTCCGCCCAGTGACATAACTGCAACCTCTGTCGTGCCGCCGCCGATATCCAGTACCATGGATCCGACCGGCTTTTCAACTGGCAGCCCTGCCCCAATAGCAGCGGCGGTTGATTCTTCAACAATATAAACCTTGCGCGCACCGGCGGCGTCGGCCGCTTCTTGAATTGCGCGTCGTTCCACCTGCGTCGCGCAAGAAGGTACGCATATAATAATAAGAGGTGCGGCCAATGGGTTCTTATGATGAACCTTGCGGATAAAATATTTTATCATTTCTTCGGCGACCTCAAAGTCCGCGATAACGCCGTCACGCAACGGACGAACGGCGGATATTGTACCCGGCGTACGACCGAACATTTGCTTTGCTTCGGTCCCGACGGCCAAGATTTCTTTGCGCCCCAGCAGGCGATTCTCTGCAACGGCAACAACAGACGGTTCGTTTAATACGATGCCGCGCCCTTTTACATAAATAAGTGTGTTCGCCGTGCCCAAGTCTATGGCCATATCGGCAGAAAAGAATTTCATCAGCCAATTGTACATTTTTGTCCCCCAAAGTAATGATGTTTTTTGCACTATAAAGCCTTGAAATTAAAAAATCAAGACATCGTGTATTTAATTTATGTTTTTTATTTGATTATCTTTATATTTTGTTATTATAAGCAGAATGAGAAACACTATAAAAAGACATGACGATTTTTTAATGACGGACCAAGACCTGAATGCGCGGTGCGTTTGGTTTTATGTTCGCGCTAAACCTGTGAAAATATCCGGTGACCCCAGATTTGGCTTGACTGTGACTAAAAAGACGTTCAAGCATGCTGTTGACCGCAATCGGGCAAAGCGTTTATTACGTGACTGGTTGCGCTTTAATGAAAAATACTTATGCGACGATTTTGATTATATTTTTACCGCGCGCAAGCCTATATTAGATGCTACGCGCGACGAAGGGCGCGACGCCATGCGCAAGGCCTTACATTATATAAAAAAGTTACGTAATGAAAAATCAGCAGAATAATTTTTTGGTTAGATGGGCGCGTAAATGTGCAAATATGCTTATACGGGGGTATCAGGTTTGTATATCGCCGTTTATCGGCGGGCGCGCAGCGTGCAGGTTTACCCCGTCTTGCAGCGAATATACCAGACTGGCAATTGAAAAGTACGGCGTGCGGCGCGGGGTCTGGTTGGGAATAAAAAGAATATGCAGGTGCAGGCCTGGTGGGGGCTATGGTTACGACCCTGTCCCTTGACAAGTAACTTGATTGTGGTAAAATCTCACTTACTGATATAAAAAATATAAAAAGGATGTAAAATGTCTTTTCGTGCAACCGTTGAATCCATGTCTAAAATAATGGATGAAATGGGCATTACAGAACTGGAACTGGAACGTCAATTTTTATTCGGCGTTTATCGCAAACATATTCATTTATCAAAGCAACAGGCGACCGCGGTGGCAATGCCTAACTTCCCAGTTGCAACAGAATCAAAAAATACAAACAGCGAACCTTCTGAAAAGGTATTAAATGGTTACGCATTGAAATCGCCGATGGTGGGCGTTGCATATTTGGCGCCGGAACCCGGGGCAAAGCCGTTCACAACAGTCGGCGCGCAAATCAAGGCTGGTGATACCGTTGCGTTGATTGAAGCGATGAAAACATTTAACCCAATAAAGTCTGACAAAGACGGCGTTGTAAAAGAAATATTGGTTTCCGATGGTCAGGCCGTTGAATTTGACCAACCAATCATAGTAATTGAATAAGTTAAAAAATGTCTCAGATAAAAAAAGTTTTAATTGCAAATCGTGGTGAAATCGCACTACGCATAATTCGTGCGTGTCGTGACATGGGTATACGAACTGTTGCGGTATATTCTACGGTTGATAAAAATGCAATGCATGTGCAGTTGGCCGACGAATCTGTTTGTATTGGTCCTGGGCCTTCAAAGGATTCTTATCTTAACGAGTCTGCGATTTTAACGGCGGCGTTATTAACGAACGCCGACGCGATTCACCCTGGGTATGGGTTCTTGTCTGAACGTGCGGATTTTGCCCAAAAGGTTGAGCAACACGGTTTAATATGGATTGGGCCGTCTGCCGCAATGATTGAAAAAATGGGCGACAAGGTTAACGCAAAAAAGACTGCTATTGAATGTGGTCTACCTGTTGTACCGGGGTCTGACGGTGCGGTAACGTCTTTGGAAGACGCATTATCGTGGGCAGAAAAAATCGGATATCCGGTTATGTTAAAGGCGTCTGCCGGCGGTGGCGGCCGCGGTATAAGGCCTGTTATGTCTGCCGAAGAAATGCCGGCTGCGTATCAAATTACAAAGCAGGAAGCAAAATCCGGCTTTGGTGACGACACGTTATAT
>CASEZC010000045.1 GCA_949292385.1 uncultured Pseudomonadota bacterium | reverse complement strand
GGAGGGATTCGAACCCCCGGTGGAGTTGCCCCCACAACGGTTTTCAAGACCGCCGCATTCGACCGCTCTGCCACCCATCCTAAACTTATTTCATCCTAACCGCGACTTACTATATAATATCCTTTACATTTTCGCAAGGCTTTTATTCTGTTTTTTTAAATTAGAATAAATTATTAAGCCTACACCACACAAAAACATTACTCCAGATAGTAATTGCCCCATCGTTAAACCCCAACTGGTTAAAAATCCTATCTGTATATCAGGCGCACGAAACTGTTCACATATTATTCTAAACGTCGCATACGATACCCCCAATATACCAGCTAAAAATCCAGGTTTGCTTTTCACGCGCGTATATTTATACAAAACGTACATTATTATGAATAACAATAACCCCTCGGTTGCCGCTTCGTATAAAGGACTTGGATGACGCGGCACGTTTCCATAACCTGCAAAAATTACCCCCCAAGGAACATCTGTTACACGTCCCATCACTTCCATATTTATAAAATTGGCTATTCTTCCAAAAAATAAACCAATCGGTGCAATAACAGCCAAGGTGTCTAATATTTTTAAAGCATTCTGCTTCTCTTTCTTGGCAAACAAAAATGTCGCAAGAATTACACCTAAAAGCCCACCATGAAAACTCATCCCACCGTGCCACACCGCAAATATTTCTAGTGGATGCGCAAGAAAAAATGGCAAGTTATAAAATAAAACATAACCCAACCGGCCACCTAGTATCACGCCTAGTATCACAGCTGTTAATAAATCATCTAACTGTTTCTTAGATAAACAAATTTCAGAATCTTTACGCCCCATTAAATGACGGAATGCAAAATAACCTATTATAAATGCAGCAACATACGCCAGCGCATACCATCTGATATCTAAACCAAAAATGGAAAATGCAACTGGCGAAATCGGATCTATATAAATTGCCATTTTTACTTACTATATCCAGATAGATTATATACAATTTCTTCTTGCTTTAGCAATTTTTTACTGTCTGCTTTTTCCGTTTTTCTCAGTTCCTCTAGACGTTTTAAAGCTTTTTCATATTCTGAATGCAAGTATTCTTTTGTGTCTTTATCTTGTTTATTAAAATTTGGTTTTTCTCCAAACTTTCTAACTTTTGCATGTCTTGCTTTTTCTGCTTTTGTTGGCATAATTTTCTCCTTTTTCTTTAATCTTGAATTATGCTTATTATTGTATTATATATTTACTTAACTAACAAGGAGAAAAATATGGCAATAAAAGATGTTGCTTTAAAAACAAAAGGCGAAACAAAGCCTCGTCAAGTAAAGTCTGCTGACGGAATGGGGCTTTACCTTAAACGTATTTTTGCGTTGATGTTCGGGGCAGTTGCATTAACCGCAGTCGCTTCCTATCTTACTATTTGGGGCGGTTGGTTCATTTACCTGATTAATTTGGAAACAGGTGGATTTTCTGCATTGTATTATATACTGCTGTTTGGTGGTTTGGCTCTATCTATATGGGCTCAGGTTCGTGCTTTCAGTTTCAAACCTGCTGTTGGCGCATTATTACTGGGGATATACTCTGTTGTAATGGGCGTTGTTATGACACCACTGTTAATCGCTGTTTTGGCTGTTAATCCTGCATCCATATTATTTGCTTTTATAATCGCAGCAGTTATGTTCGCATGCATGGCATTGTTTGGATATAAAACAGTAAAAGATTTGTCTTTTATGGGCATATTCTTGATGATGGGCATGATAGGCTTAATCTTAGTAGGTTTGGCTTCTTTCATATGGCCTGCTATTATGGGCGGTACATTCGGTACAATAGTATGCTTTATAGGCGTTTTGGTTTTCGCGCTGTTTACTGCATATGACATGCAGAACCTGAAACGAGCATATGCTGTTATCGGTGACGGTACACAAAAGAATCAATTGGCTGTATTGGGCGCTTTGCACCTGTATATATCCTTTGTAGCTATGTTCCAATATTTGTTAAGCTTACTTAATAGAAATTAAAAAATAAAAAATGGAGAAAAAAATGGCTTATAAAATAGACCCTTCTAAATGCATCGGTTGCCACACTTGTATGGGTGCCTGCCCAGTTATGGCAATATCTGCTGGCCCAGACGGTAAATGCGCGATAGATCCAGCAAAGTGCATGTCTTGCGGGACTTGTGCAGCGGTATGCCCCGTCGCAGCAATCGCACCAGATGCAAACTAAAAAACAAGGGGCGAAAGCCCCTTTTATTATTGCAAAAAACTAAATTCTGTTTAATATATAGCCTGTAATATTTAGAGGATAAAAAAATGCCAGCAAAAACTATTAATGATATTGTCGCATTATGCAAGCGACGCGGTTTTATTTTCACAGGTTCTGAAATTTACGGTGGTCTGGGCGGTGCATATGATTATGGTCCGTATGGCGTAGAACTTATGAAAAACATAAAGAACGCTTGGTGGAACGCCATGATTTATTCTCGAAACGATATCGAAGGATTGGACGCAGCACTTATCAGTAATCGTCTGATGTGGAAATATTCAGGACATGAAGGCAGCTTTTCTGACCCATTGGTAGAATGCAAAAAATGTGGTGCTCGTATGCGCCAAGATAAAATGAAAGACCCAACTAAATGTGATAACTGTGGCAGTACAGATATAACTGAACCACGTGCTTATCAGTTAATGATGGGGCTGTCTATCGGTGCAACTTCTGACGGAACGATAAATGCATATTTACGTCCTGAAACTGCAACGACAACTTATGTAAATTTTAAAAACGTTTTAGACGCAAAACCTCATAAACTGCCTTTTGGTATTGCACAAATTGGTAAAGCGTTCAGAAACGAAATTTCTCCACGTGGTTTCGTATTCCGTATGCGTGAATTTGAACAGGCTGAAATGCAGTACTTCGTTAATCCAGCAGAAGATGAAAAATACTTTGAAATGTGGAAAGAAATTCGCACGGCTTGGTGGATAAACACGCTTGGAATTCCAGCAGAAAAATTGCGCTTTACGCCACACGAAAAGTTGGCACACTATGCAAAAGCTGCTGGTGATATAGAATACGAATTTCCAGATGGCTTTGATGAAGTAGAAGGAATTCACAACCGCCAAGATTTTGATTTGGGCTCTCATACAAAGGCACAAAATGAATTCGATATAAAAGCAAAAGTTATGGAAAACAAAGATAGTACTGTAAAACTATCTTACAGCGACCCACAAACCGGCGAAAACTTCATCCCTTATGTAATTGAAACTGCAATGGGCGTTAATCGTGCAATGTTGGCCGTTATGTTGGAAGCTTATACAGAAGAAGACTTAGGTGATGGTAAAACTCGTACCGTATTGAAATTAAAGCCTTGGCTTGCACCTGTAAAAGCTGCTGTAATACCTTTGGCAAGAAATGTTCCAGAATTAGTCGATATCGCTAATAACATTGAAAATGACTTACGTAAATTGCGTATCGGTCGTATAGAGTTGGAAAATTCTGGTAACATCGGTAAAAACTATCGCAGACACGATGAAATCGGTACACCTGTTTGCATAACGGTTGACCATCAAACACAAGAAGACGGGACGGTTACATTACGTCATCGCGATACAATGGAACAGGAACGCGTTGCTATCGCTGATGTTCCTAGACGTGTAATGGAAATCATTAACCAATAAAAAACGCCCGTTTGGGCGTTTTTTTATTGATCTGTCATTCTAGGTATTATTATTTCATCATTATAATACCCCAAGAATCTGTTCCCTGTTACACAATAAAATTTCTGTAAAGAATCTTTGTATTCCCGGACAGACGTTACCCAGCGGTTTTGTATATCTGATTGTGCTCCTTGATATGCGCTGAATGCACCTAAAGCACCACCAACACCTGCGCCTGTTAAAGTAGCTTTCAATCTGGCCTTGTTACCCAAGTCTATCAAGCCACCGTCTTCTGCATCAATTTTCATTGGTGCAAAATCGTTTACAGAATAATTCGTACCATCTGGAAGTTTATAAGCCTGGCCATTATTACCACGCCCATAAATAGTTACTTCACCATGACTTTTTTTCCATTCGCGCCAATCGGAATCTTTCATACCAAACGCTTTATCACGAACATCTGGTATCATAGCAGGAATCTTACGATCTATACGACTGGAAGAACTTATTTTTGCAAAGAAACCATTCTCACTCTGTATTTCTAAGCCCTGACTAGTCGCCTCTTCCTGCGTAACTATAACTTTTTTCCCCTGCTTATCTTTGGCTAAAAAGTATTGTTCATTTCCCGAACCGCTAAAAATATTTTGAAACTCTGCTACTTCTATTTCATCAACATTTTTATCTGGATAGGCAGCTAGTTTTACATTTATAAGCTCTTCAGGGAAACATCCGCTGTTATTGCAAACATAGGTTTCCTGAGTTTCAATGTTATAATAGGAATCATCATTATTAACATTACCCGTAACAACCGTTCCCCACAAACAACTGGTTTTACGTCCTTCTACTTCACAATCTTCTATTCGTAAAACAGAATCTCCAACTGCAACCATATTTCCCATTACAGCACCGGCCGCCGCATTAACACCCGTGGATAAAATCATATCACCAGCAACCTTGCCCGCATAAGCGTTACCAGCCATTAAGGCTGCACCAGATATCGCACCAATCGCACTGCCCTGTAATTTTCCTTTATCCGTTCCAAGCAAGCTGTCATTACCAACATCATTTTTACCGGCGATATTTCCACCAACCGCACCGATAATCGCACCAGCAGCTATCTTTATACCAGCGTTTTGTCTTTGCTCTTTATTCAGAGCTTCAATAACATCATCAACTGTCGGTTCGTTATCATGAGGAAACGTTACATTACCTGCATCTAATGTATAAGAAGCTTCCGGAAAAGAAGATATATTACATTTTACAGAATCCCCAGCAGCTAAATTTGCGCGCGCCAAAACAGCGTCAGAACCATTTGCCCCCATCTGATAACCACGCAATTCTACAACCGCAACGCAAGTACTTGCAGCACCTGCTCCTACACCAATAGTTGGTTTATCCCATGCAAATTCTCCATTTGGATAAATCATAGAACAAGATTCAAGCTGTCCCATTTTTACCGTTGCACTGCTATCTCCATTTAAAATTAAGTTGGCTAAATTTTTATCTGCAACACGAACAGGTAACTCTGTCGTAGGGTCTTCAGAATTCGTAGTAGCTTCCGCTTGTTGTTCATAGTACTGCGATTGTTGACGCATAGCGTTTACCTGCTGATAGCCCTCTGCATAACTGCGCGTCAGATTACCAACACGAACACCTGCATCCGCACCGCAAGGCAACATACCAATCAACACGACAAACAATGAATAATGAAGTATAGAATTGTTGTTTTTCATTATTTTTCCATATTACTTTATATCGTACCACTAGAACAAAACCGATATAAACAAAGCAAATCTTTTAGAATTGCAGTCTTAGACGAATACCTAAATCAACTGTATTTAAACGACCGCTTTCATACCAGTTTGTATAATGGAACACACTATCATAAGGTGCCGGATATTCACCGCCTGCACCGTCTCCCAACCATTCTGTCTGAGAAACTATTATACTGCCAGATGTCTGAACCTTGCCAAGATTTGCATATCTGACAAAGAAATCCATCTTAATTCCACCTTCTAATTCAGTTGTCAAACCACCTTCAAACATAAACGCCAACTGTTCCATGGTACCACCGTTGTGGTATGCATAAACGTCGGAAATACCAGTCAAATCACCAGCACCGGCAACACTTGGTTCCATTTCAGAATAAAAAGTATTATCGTATACAACATAGTCCGCAATGGTATTTAAAGACATACCTACACCTACACCTACATACGGACGTAATATTCCACCAGCAAGATACCCTGTGTAAGAGTCAATATTATAATATAAATTCAACATAGTAACATTCGATGTAATGGCACCGCCATCTACCTGAGCATCTACAAAACCACCAACACCATCAGATGATTTTACCATACTAGGGTAACTGATTCCGGAATAACGTAAATAAGAAAAATCTACACGAATATCGTTATTTATAGCAGCACCAACAGATAACTGCAAAGGAATTACTGTATCGGAATTAAAGTCAGCTTCTTGGAAAGCACCTGGAACGAAGAAAGCATTTTGTTCGCCCATGTAATCTGCCAACATAGAACCAGCAACACTTGCAGAATAACCAACTGACAAACCAACATATAAACCACTATCCGCCAATCTGTCATAGTCAGCAGGTTCATAATATTGACGTCCTGCATTTGTTGTATTTGAACCAACACGAGGTAATGCACCAGTTATTCTTGTCGGACTTGCGGCATTTACAGCATTAGTATAAACAACTGCCCCATTATTGACAGTGGTTTGAGTCGCGGTCTGCGTTGGCATATAAACCATCTGCCCCTGCCCTTGATAACCAGAATAAACAGGATAAGCAGCATCTGCCACACCAGACATTCCGAACAAACACCCCATCAAAACGGCAGAAATACTGATTTTTTTCATTCTCTTTCCATATTCCTTTGGGGTTATTATATCATAAAATAACACTCAAAAAAAGCATTTAGTAAAAAGCAATAAAAAATCCCACCTGATTATCAGATGGGATTTATGTCCAATATATGTTAATTTTTCTTTATTAGAAAGCCAAGTTCAAACGAACACCAACTTCCGCTTTAACATCAGAACCGTTCTGAGAATTGTCGTGTGCTGTGTCAAATGTGTATTCACCATACAACGCAACCTGTGTTGTATCTGTCAATTGATTTGCAACAGACAAAGATACGATAAATTCATCAAAACCGTCTTGCATGTCAGATAAACTTGCAACCAATTTCTGAGCAAAAGCGTTGCCATAAGGATTACTTATTTCTGTAGACAAGCTTTTTACACCGTTATCTGCATGATGATTATATTTGAAACCACCGCCAAATGACCATCTGTCATTTAACTGATAGAAAGCATTCAAACCAGCATTAATTTCTGTAGTAGATTTCAAATCAACAGATATTTCTGATGGTATGCCAAAAGATGGCATCAACGCCCCTACACGAGAAACGTTAATAACATTATTGTCGCTGCCAAAGGTCTTTAAAACTTCAACAAATGCGCTTGTTGTTAACTTTGACCATGTTTTACCAAAGCGAACACCGACATCTGCGCCCCAACGACCATTAGAATAGTTATCGTACTGGAAATAACCTGTTGTTAAACTTACTGGGATATAAGAACCACGCATTTTGTTTACGCCACCCAAGTGAGCGTCTGCGTAGATATCAAATACTGTACCATCGTTAAATTCAAATGCACGGTAAATCAAACCTGCACGACCATGATTCAAACCTTTGCGGTCGATATCGTCTGCCTGAGTATATGCGAAAGATCCGCGTAATGCCAATCTGTCTGTAATACCCAAACCTAAATCTTCACTTACACGCCAAATTGGGAATTCTGTTGCCCCTGCGTGATCTTTTAATTTATTTGCAGCTGTGTCGTCTGTAACTTTGTACATAACACCTGCACCCGTTTTTGAATAAAATTCACCAGCTGTTGGTAAATACAACGGATTTTCCAAGTTAGCAGCCATTGCAGGTACTGTCAAAACAGATGCAGCAACTGCCATCTTTAAAGTTTTTTTCATCATTTAACTCCTT
>CASEZC010000044.1 GCA_949292385.1 uncultured Pseudomonadota bacterium | reverse complement strand
CAACAGGAATCGAACCTGTATCAAAGGTTTAGGAAACCTCTATTCTATCCAGTTGAACTATGGGGACAACGAACTATATTTTATTCATAGAAAATAATATTGCAAGTTGTAATAACGGCTTGTATAATACCCCAGACAAAAAAGGAAGGACTATGGGAAGTAGATTGATTGGATATGGTTCTTATCTGCCTGAACGGGTTATGACCAATCAAGATTTCGAGAAGATAATGGATACATCTGACGAATGGATTGTTCAACGAACAGGCATGCGTGAGCGTCATTTTGCACGTGAAGACGAAACTGTTGTTGATATGGCAACAATTGCAGCGCAACGTGCATTAGATAATGCCGGTATAAAGATAGATGATATTGACTTAGTAATAGTTGCAACGACAACGCCAGAACTTGATTTTCCATCTGTTGGTGTTCAGGTTTTGGGAAGACTTGGTGCGACAAGCAATGCGCCTGCTTTTGATGTTCGTGGTGCGTGTACTGGTTATATATATGCATTGCATTGCGCACGTGGATTTTTTACTGCGGGTATGCACCATAGAATAATGATTATAGGTGCTGAAAAAATGACTCGTTTTATAGACTGGAAAGACCGCAGTACAGCAGTATTGTTTGGTGACGGTGCTGGTGCTTTGATATTCGAGCATTCTACGTCAAGCTATTCCGGAATAATAGATACGGTTGTAATGTCAGATGGTAAAGAATTTGATATGTTGCATGGTTCTATGGATCACAGAATAATAATGAATGGGCCAGAAACATATAAAAAAGCGGTAACCTTAATGCCAGAGGCTGCGAATTATATAATGGAACATGCTGGCATAACGGCTGATAATGTAGATTGGATAATACCTCATCAGGCGAACTTACGTATAATTCAAAGTGGTGCCGAAAGGTTAGGGTTCCCATTAGAAAAAATATTGGTAACCGTTGACAAACATGCAAATACCAGCGGTGCGTCTGGTGTTTTAGCACTGGCGCATGCGTTTGATAATGGTATTATTAAAAAAGGTCAATTAATATTATATCCCGCATTTGGCAGTGGTTTGACTTGGGGTGCGGCATTAATTAGGGTGTAAAAAATGGCTACGATAACAAGAAGTGATTTTGCAAATCGTTTACGTGAACGTTTTGGGCTGACTACTGCGGATTCGTATAAGTTAGTTGATATAGTTTTTGAAGAAATTCGTGAATCTTTGATAAACGGAGAAGAAGTAAAATTTGCTGGTTTTGGCAGCTTTAAGATATTGACCAAGCCACAAAGAATGGGGCGTAACCCAAAAACAGGGGAACCGGCAATTATATCAGCGCGTCGTGTTGCGTCTTTCAGGCCCAGCAGTGAATTTAGAAAGCGTGTTGCAAAGCAATAAAAAACACCGGCAAAAGCCGGTGTTTTTTATTTGTGGGTCTGAGATTTTTTTATTAAAAATTATTACTAAAAAAATACCGGTATTTACCGGTATTTTTACCATAATGTTATGCGTTTATCTGGTGTAACGTATAATTTATCTTTTGGTGTTATACTGAATGCTTCATACCAAGCTGTTATATGAGGCAGTATGCCATTAACGCGCCACTGTGCCAAAGAATGTTCATCCATTTTTGTCAGGCGCAGTGCATCTTCATCACGAATGTTTTGTGCCCATGCACCGGCATATGCGATAAAGAATCGTTGGTCAGCACTCAACCCATTAACTTCATTTGTTTGTTCGCCAAAGTTTTTATACGCAGTAAAAGATATTGTAACGCCACCATAATCTGCAAGATTTTCACCAAGTGTAAATTCTCCGTTTGCGTGTACTCCTGGAGCGATTTCAATGTTGTTGAAGAATTCTTTTAATACATTTGCGCGTTCGTCAAATCTTTTTGCATCTTCTGGCGTCCACCAATCTTTTAGGTTTCCGTCTTTGTCAAAGTGGCGACCAGAGTCATCAAACCCATGTGTCATCTCATGTCCGATAACGCTTCCTATTGCACCATAGTTAAATGCATCGTCTGCGGACATATCAAAGAATGGTGGCTGTAAAATTCCTGCAGGAAAACATATTTCATTTGTAGAAGGGTCGTAGTATGCATTTACTTCGTGCGCATTCATATACCATATGGTTGGGTCCTTCTTTTTGCCGATTTTTTTTAACCAGAAAGAATCTTCAAATTTAGAAACGTTTACCATATTGTCCCACAAAGAAACGTTTTCACTTATTACTAAATCAGAGTAATCGCGCCATTTGTCTGGGTATCCGATTTTTGCTTTAAATGTATCCAGTTTTTCAAGAGCTTTATTTTTTGTTTCATCAGACATCCAATCAAGATTCTTTATTCTGATTGCATACGCACGCTGTAAATTTTTAACTAAGTTTTGCATACGTTCTTTTGCATCTGATGAAAAATATTTTTCTACATACAATCTGCCAATTTCTTCGCCAAGAGATGAATCTATCAACCCAACCGCTCTTTTCCATCTTGGTTTAGGTTCTTTTTGTCCTGCCATAGTTCTGTTATAAAAATCAAATGCGATATCATAAGATTTGTTGTCTAACAGTGTATCTGCACTACTTATTACGCGGTATTTTAAATATGTTTTTATTAACTCTAAATCCGTGTCGTTTATTATTGCGATGGATTCAGTAATTGCTTCTGGTTGATTTATGTTTATGTATTCTGCTGCGCTGGCACCGCGTGATTGTAAGTATTTATCCCAATTGAAGTTTTTAAAGTTTTCTTTTACTTCTGCCAGTGACGTTTTGTGATAGTTTGCATGCGGGTCACGTAATTTTTCTTTTGGATAGAAAGATTTCGCCATGCGTTCTTCCAGTGCATATAATTTTTCTACGTCAACTGGAATACCAAAGTTATCCATTTGTTTTTTTATGAATTCTTTGTACTTTTTCCTAATTTCCACAGTTTTTTCATCTGTATCAAAATAGTAATCACGTGATAAACCAAGTCCGCCTTGACCGATGTTGTATAAATAATATTCGCTATCTTTTTCATCCAGTGCAACCCCGTCACCCCAGAATGCAGATGAAAAAGTTTGCATTTTTCCAAGATATTCTGGTAATTGTTCCTTGCTTTTTATTTCATCTATCTCGGCAAGGTAATTTTTTACAGGTTCTGTTTTTTCTGCGTTCAGTCTTTCTTCATTCATTGCGACTTTATAAAGAGTTCCTATTTTTCCAGAATCTGTTTCTGCAATTTCACGAACGCGTTTAATGTTTGTTTCATTTATTATTTCAAACGCGCCATATCTTGTATAATCATTTGGAATAGGGTTGTTTTTTCGCCAAGTAAGAGTTGCATAATCAAAAAAGTTATCACCAGGATTTACAGATAAATCCATATTTTCTAATTTTATTCCGATATTCATTTTTTTCTCCTTTGGCACAGCTAAAAAATAAGCAACGATTAAAGAAATTATTACAGCTATTATTCCGATAAAGTTTAATAGTTTATTTTGCATTTTTACCTCGTCAAGTTTAACAGCAAATCGTCCAAAATCAACATACCTTTTTCGGTTACAGCTAATCTGTTATCAGCGTTTATATTTAAAAGGGTTGGATTTTGATTTACGAATTGCAAGTCTATAACTTTTTCAATATCAGAATCAAGCTTTATACCACGTACTTGTCGAAGCCCTGTAATCAGTCGTTCTATCGCGCGGGTTTGAACAGATATTTTTTCAAATTTTTCGTTATTGCCAAGTTGTTCGTACCATTGACCGTCTATAAGGACTCTTCCCGCTGCGCCTTTGCCAATTCCAATATAAGGTTCTCCATCCCATACATTTTGATTGTGTTTGCATTCATAACCATTCATGGCGTAATTAGATACTTCATACCGAGGTATATTTAACTCTTCCGAAATAGCAGTGTACATTTTTGCCATTTCTTCGTTGCTTGGCATTTGCAGATTCATTTTTCCGAATGGTGTTTCTGGCTCTATTGTAAGTTCGTATAAAGAACAATGTTTTAAACCAAGCTTGTTTATTTCGTCACACAGTTTTTTTACATCATATTCAGTTTCTTCGGGTAATCCATAAATGAAATCTGCGGATACGTTTAGATTCAGGTTGTTGGCAAAGTCTAGTAAATCCAGCGCTTGTTTTGCCGAATGTATTCTGCCTAAAAATTTTAGTTTGTTGTCATCAAGAGATTGTATTCCGACGGATAATCTGTTAACACCAGCGTTTTTAAAATTTTTTAATTTATCAAAATTTATTGTACCTGGGTTTGCTTCTAAAGTAATTTCACAGTTTTTTTGTATGTAAAAGTTTTTTTCTATGTTTTTTATTATTTCAGAAAAAATATTTTCTGGTATTAAAGACGGTGTGCCGCCACCAAAAAATATTGTTGGAACGGTAAAAGTTCCTAAAAGGTCAGACCATTTATTAATTTCTGCGTTTATATTTTCTAAGAATAAATCCCAGTCAGGTTTAGCACACGGTTTTGAAAAAAAAGCACAATACTTGCACTTAGACATGCAAAATGGTACGTGTATATATATGTTGTGAGGTTTAATCATGCAGCGATTTTAAACGAAAAGAATAAAAAATCCAGTACATGATTAAAAGTCTTGATTAAAAAATCTTTTTAAGATATTTTTTTTATGTTATAATACGCATAACAATATGCAGGAATGAGAGTAAAAATAATTTCTTTTTTAGGGGCTTTGTTTACGCCGGTCGCAGCATTTACTTCGAACGAGGGGGTTCCTTCTTATTATCAAAATAATTCTGTGGTCAGCGCAAATCAGGCTGCATATAATCAATATCAACAGCAAGGGTATACAAAATATGTTGGGCAATCTGGTAATAAGCAGATTGTTGGTTCTCAATCTTATTCTTATCAAGTTCCACGTCAAACTTTTCCTCAGATAAACGGAACTATGACGGCAAATGGAATAGCAGTTCCTATGTCTGAAGAACCTGCAACGACTGTTTATGCGGGATATGCCAGAAGGTTTGCTGATTTTCAATTTGAAACTGGCGTAAATTCCATTCTTGAATGGGATGATATGATTTATAATGAAATAAATGTTGGTGCACAACATAATTTCAGTTTGCGCAGTTTTGATATGTTTGCGTATGGTCAATATAGTTTTGGTTCAATGTCCCATGGCGGTTTGTCTATGGATTATGACTTGAAACCATATGATGAAAGCCAACCTGATTATGGTATCTTTACAATATCTGTTGGTGACCAGACGGGTCGTACAAATCATTTTAAGTTTGGAATTGGTGCGCATCACGTTTGGGATATAGGTGGCTGGAAATTATCGCCGTCTTTTGGATATGAAATTTTCAAGCATAACTTGGAAATGTCAAATCATTTATATCCTAATCCTGGTATATTCTTGCCTTTGATGACCGACAAGGGTGATTATGTTTATGGTGACGTAAACGGTAATTATTATTCTTTGCCGATAACGGTTGAAGCACCAGATGATTGGTATCAAGTTTGTATGTCGCCAGAAGATATAAAGTTAGTACAGGCACCTGCTGGTGGTGCTTTGGTTGATTTGGGTACAGAACTTGTTACTGGTGATTATAACCCTGATATGGGTACTATACCTTGGGGGGTCGATTCAGGTGAATGTGTAATTATCGGCGGTGATGGTCCGGTTTTGGTAGAAGGTACTACGCATATTTACAATACTACGTGGAGCGGTTTCTTTGTTGGTTTGGAAATAGAAAAGCAAATGACACTTGTTGATAAGTTGCGTTTCTATGTACAGTTTGGTTTACCTAATTATTCCTCAGAAGGTATATGGCCGAACAGAACCGACTGGCAGCAAAACCCAAGCTTTATTGACGAGGGCAGCAACGGTGCATATTCTTACGCTGCAGAAATGGAATACAATTATAAAATATCAGACCGTATGCAGTTGGCTATCAAAGTTGATACTAATTATTTTTATGTTGGTAAAATCGGTGGGGAGTTATATTTAGCAGAATATACAAGATATCTTGTTGATGAAAACGGATTTTATATTTTGGATGACAATGGTTTCCCTATTTTGGAAACGGTTCCTGCCAGTACGCAATATATAAGCGACCAGTTAAAGAATGCTTCTTGGCAATCTTTTGGTTTGCATATAGGGCTTAAATACGCATTTTAAAAGGGTGTCTTTATGACTTATAAAAATGTTTTTTTGCGCCTATGTGGTGCTGTGTTTTTTGCTACTTTCCCTTGCTTTGGAAATGCGGCTGTGACGGCAGAAAGGGGTGTTTTTGATGTTGAACGTTGGTACGGTATTTTAGATGATGTCAGAACAAAGGCCGCTGCACAAAATATTTCAAAAGATACAATAGATGCAACTTTGCGTTCGCCTGCATTTATACCAGCTATTGTAAAAAGCGATAGAAATCAATCAGAATTTAAATTGACTTTGGATTCGTATCTTGCAAGAACAGTCAGCAAGACACGTATTGCGCAGGGTAAAAAAATGCGTAATACATATCCTACAATGCTTTCTAGGGTTGAACAAAAATATGGTGTACAACCGCATGTAATCTTAGCTTTTTGGGGGTTAGAATCAAATTATGGTTCTTATAAAGCGGCCCATAAATTAAAAGACGCTTTTTTCACATTGATGTACGAGGGTCGCAGGCAAACATTTTTTGAAAAACAGTTGTTGGCCCTTATGAAAATTGCCGATAAAAATGATTTAGATATAGATGATATTTATGGCAGTTGGGCAGGGGCGATGGGGCATTTTCAATTCATTCCGACAACGCTTGCGCAATATGGTGCCGATGGTAATGGCGACGGTAAAATAGATATCATACATAGTGTCGGAGATGCTATGTTTAGCGCTGGTAATTATTTGAATAAATTAGGTTGGGACAAGAATGAACGTATAGTTCGTAAAGTAGTATTACCGGCAAATTTTGATGCGTCATTGCTGGATGGCAAAACGAAAAAGACATTGTATGAATGGGCGGCTATGGGAGTGACTAATCCGGACGGCAGTCGCATACCAGACGTAGAAATGATGGCAGGTTTAGTTGCAGATATTAATGCAATAAATGATGCAAGGGCGATTGCAATAACCCAGGCTGCATCGCAAACGGTTGATCCGAATGCGATAGATACAGATGTAGCGCCTCAGCCGGTGATAGAAGCGTATTTAACATATCCTAATTTTTATCGTATAAAAAGATGGAACAGCTCTAATTGGTATGCGATAGCAATAGCAATGCTAGCCGATGAAATAAAATAAGAATTTTTAGTTTTCTTAATAAAATAATTGATAACAAGGGGTTTCTTTGATAATCTTTTATCTATATGTTATAGATAAAGGATTATTTATGGCCATTAAGGTTCGCGACTATGAAGTTCGCTTGACAAGAAATAAAGATGAAAGACGTCAAGTTCGTCAATTACGTTATTCTGTTTTTGTAGAAGAAGAGGGTGCGTCTGCAACCGAAGAACAAAAGCATTTGCGTGAAGAATACGATGCATTTGATAAATTTGCAGAATATATGGCTGTTTTTCATAACGGTAAAATTGTTGGAACGTATAGAATTATTGATAGAAATGCTGCTGAAAAAATGGGCGGTTTCTATACGGAATCAGAATTTAATATATCCAAGATAAAGCGTTATTCAGGTAACATAGCTGAAATGTCTCGTGCATGTGTTGCAAAAGAGTATCGTGAAAACGCCTTAGTGATGAGAATGCTTTGGGCTGGGCTTGGAGAATACGTAGTTCGTCGTAAAGTAATGGTTTTGTTTGGTGTGGCTTCTTGGGTTGGAACTAAACCGGTAGAATCTGCTCAGGCAATTTCGTATTTGTATTATAATCATTTATCACCGTTAAGTTTACGTGCGACAGTCGTTTCTGAAAACTTTGCAGAAGGTGTAAACCCTAAGTTATCCAGAATGAATATTTTACCAAAAGAATTTATTGATGAAGCAGATGCACGTCGTCAAATGACACCTTTGATAAAAGGATATTTGCGTTTAGGCGCTAGTTTCGGTAAAGGTGTTTTTATAGACAAACCATTTAATTCTTATGACGTTTTCGTAATGTTGCAGACAAAAAAGATAGATGCTGCATATCAGAAACATTTCTTGGGTAAAGAAAATGCGTTGGCTCATCTTGACGAAAAAGACGGACCTATGAAGACATTAGGAAAGATAGTGTTGTTTCCAGTTACTGGGTCTTTCAAAGTAGTTCGCGCATTTTTAGAGTTCTTATTACGTGAAGATGCTGCAGATGCAGAATATATCGAAGATTCTGGTTCTGAAGAGGAAGAAGAATGAAAACAGGCATAAGAAAACAAAATATTTTTAATACGACAGGGGCGGCAATAAAATTTTTGTTATTTTGGTTGGCTGTTGTTTTGCAGTTGCCGATAATAGTTTTATTACCTCGTGGACGTGTTTCTGTTTGGTATATGCGTATTTTTATGCGATTTTTATTGGTTTTATCTGGTATAAAAATAACAGTACATGGTAAGCTTTCGGAACACCGTCCATTGATGGTTGTTTCTAATCATATTTCTATTTTTGAAATAGCTACGTTCCCTGTCGCATTCGGCGGAAGTTTTATTGCAAAGAAAGAAATGGAACATTGGCCTTTGGTTGGTTGGGTTGCAAAAAAGTTTGGTGTTATATTTATAGACAGACGCCCTTCTCATGCAAAAGATGCATTGAAACTAGTCCAAGAGACAGTATCGAAAGTATCTTATCCTATGTTTTTGTTTCCAGAAGGCACAACTACAAATGGTTCATATGTAAAGAAATTTAAAAGCACATTGTTTAACTTTGTTGAAAATTCTGATGTAGCAGTTCAGCCTATGGCTATGCATTACAGATTTCGTGATGGCAGTGTGATAAGTGATGAAGATTTGGCAGAACATTTTGGATATTTTAATAACGCGGATCAAGAGTTCGGACCAAAATGTTCTCGCGAACGTAGTGCTTTCGGTCAGGTATTTCATGTAATGATGTTAGGTGGTTTTAAGGTAGAGATAACTGTTTTACCGTCACCTTCTTTAATCGGTATGGATAGAAAGCAAATTGCAGAAACGTTGCAGAAGATAGTTTCTGATAAATACATGGAATTAAAAGCCAATCCGATAAAATAGTTGTTAAAATAAAAGAGAGAGAGAATGAAAATATCAATAATAGGTATAGGCAGTGTTGGGTCTGCCGTTGCAACTGCGGTAAAGAATACAGGGGTTGTACACGAGATAGTTTTATTTGACCGTGATGGCATTCGTGCACGTGCGGCTGCGGAAGATTTAGGACATGCGGCAAGTTTTGGATTTGATGTAAAAATATCTGCGGTGACCAGCTATCGTGGTATTCGTGGCAGTGATATAGTTATTATATCGGCTGGTGCTAATCAAAAACCTGGTGAAACTCGTTTAGATTTATTAAATAAAAATGCAGCAGTTATTTCAGATATTATTCCGAAAGTAATGAATAATGTTGATGCAAAAAAAGTAAAAATAATTGTCGTTACGAATCCTTTGGATGTTATGGTTATGTTGACGCAGAAATTATCTAAATTGCCAGCTGGCAGAGTCATTGGAACTGGAACGATGTTAGATTCTGCACGTCTTCGTACGATTTTATCAAGGCATTTATCTGTTTCTACAAAATCAATTTGTGCGCATGTTATTGGTGAACATGGGGACAGCAGCGTAGTAAATTGGTCTTCTGTAAATGTTGCAGGTTTGCAATTAGATGATTTTTGTCGTCAGATGAAAATATCACTTCCTGCGACTACACGAAACACAATTGTCCACCGTGTACATAATGCAGCATATGAAATTATTCAGGGTCGTGGTGCAACTTGGGATGGAATCGGTGCGGCGGTTTCTGATTTGTTGCGTTGCATAATAAACGATGAAAAAAGAGTTTTAACAGTAAGCTGTGTAGAAGGAACTGATAAAAATATGGTTGCAGTATCTTTGCCAAGAATTGTTGGTAAAGAAGGCGTTGTCGCAACTGTTAAGCCAAAGTTATCAAGCGAAGAATCTTCTGCACTAAGACATAGTTCAAAAATAGTTAGAAAAAGTTATGACGGTATAAACTAAATGAATGGGGCGAAGACCCCATTTTTTTTTGGACAAGAATCATATTTATATTGATGTTATTGCTGTGATATAATCTTATAAAGGAGATATCAACAATGGCAAACGATGTAACGTATGACATATTCCCAGATGGGCTAGGCTTTTATGCTAATTGTGACGGTCATCATGTAGGTCAGATAACGTTTGTTAGGGTTGGAATAGACAAGCTTATAATTGATCATACAGATGTTTTGGAAAATTATAGAAATGAAAATATCGGTTTAAATCTTGTCCGTCATGTTGTAGATTTGGCACGAAATCAACACAGAAAAATTATAACGATGTGCCCTTTTGCAAAGGCGATGTTCAGCAGGTATTCAGAATTTGATGATGTGCGATTTTTGCATGTCAGTTAAAAAAAGTCTTTCATAGAAAATTGTTTTTTTTTATCATGCCTTTGATTGGAGAAAAAGCATGAGTAAAAAATTAAAATATTGGTTGGTGTTTCTTATCTTTTTAAATGGCTATGTCAGTTTGTCATTAGAACTGGTGGTCTTGCGTCAATTATCTTTTTATGTGGGCTCCAGTGCAGTTATAACCAGTATAATAATGGGAACTTTTTTAGGCTTTATGTCTTTGGGATACTTTTTAGGTTCGTCAGAAAAAATAAAAAGTAAAAATATCAGAAATATATTATGCGTCAGTTTCCTTTTAATAGCATTAATTGCATTTGCTTCATCTAGTTTTCCTTTGGTAACAGAATATTTTTCTTGGTTATATTCTGGTGGTTTTACGTCCAGTGTTATTCAGACATTTCTTTATTCATTTACATTTTTATCAATTGGACCATTTTTATTCGGGTTTAATACAACTTTGTTATCAAGATGCTTGCATCGATACAACACTAATTATACCGGAAACATAATGGCATGGGATACGATTGGCTCTGTTATGGGGTCTTTGCTGACTACATTGATATTAATGCCTTTTATAGGTGTTAATTACACTGTAATTTTAGTGGTTGTTTTATCTTTATTTGCTGCTGTGATAACAAGACCAAAATGGATTGTTTTTTTGTTGGCAGCTATTATTCTTGTTCCCAGCATATTTGTTAATACTAATGATTATCAATATAAAAAATATGGGATATTGGTTAATAATGCAAACTCAACAATATCAGTATCAGATTACGGCGATTTAAAAATATTATACATGAACAGTTTGCCAATGTCAGTATACAGCAAACAGTCAAATAAAATGGCAGAATACATAGATTATATAAATGAAAATTTTATATATAATATGCCACATGATAAAGTACGTAAAATTTTAGTGCTAGGGGCGGGCGGTTTTACGGCTGGATTAAATGATACTTTTAATGAATATACCTTTGTTGACATAGAACATACATTAAAAGATGTGGTGGAAGAATATTTTTTAGATAAGCCATTAACCTCTAATAAAAAATTCATAGTTCAAGACGCCAGTCAATATTTAAAAAATACAACAGAAAGTTATGATTTGATAATATTAGACGTTTATTCGAATTCATTTCAGATACCAGAGGGGTTAATAACAGCGGAGTTTATGGAAAGAATAAAGTCACGAATTGCCCCGAACGGAATAATAATAATGAATATGATAGTAAGTCAAAGTTTCAAAGATAAATATTCTCAGGTTTTTGATAATACGTTTCATGCAGTCTTTAAGAATAATACTCAGCGTCAGGTTATAGGTACTAACAATCCGTGGACTGGGCAAGATATAGCAAATGTCTTGTATGTATATTATAATCATGAAAACGATGGCAGAATATACACGATTAATAAGACTCCAGTAATATACGATAGATATTAAAATATGTATAAAAATGGCTTGCACGTTTAGTAATAGATTTTTATAATTCCAGCAAGAAAAGGAGATATAATGAAAAAGTTATCTATATTGTCAGCTTTATTTGGTTTAGTAATGGCAGGCAGTGCATCTGCTGCGGATATAACGATATATTATTCCCCATATTGCCCACATTGTCATCATGCGCAGGAATTTTTTGCAAACAAGATGGTTTATGAATATCCTAAGTTGCGTGTTGTTCAGGTAAATGTTATGGAAGAATCAAAACTACCTGCATTCCAAGAAGCGTTGTTAAAATGTAAGTATGATAATGGTGGCGTTCCTGTAATAGTAGTTGGTGATAAATGCTTCCAGGGTTATGCAGATTTTATGCAACAAGATTTGCGTGACGCGGTAGAGGCAGATTTGTCTAAAAGTGATAAAGAACAAGCTGCTAAAAACAGAAAAGAATTAGAAGCTAATCCGGAAGATTTTAAGGCGAAACATGCAGGCAGAAAAGACGCGATAAAAGAATATAATCCATCAGATAAAAGTGAGGTTGCTCAAACAGAAAAAAAAAATAACGAAAGCTCGTCAGTATACTTTTATGTACTGTTAGCAGTATTGGTAGTAGCTTTAGGTTTCGTTTTAATAAGAAAAGACAAAAAGAAATAATAAAAGTCAGAAATTATGTTTGATTTAACGAGTCTTGATTATATTTACATAGGCGTTTTATTAGCGTCTACTATATGGGCCAGTGTTCGTGGTGGTGTTTATGAAACTGTTGCGACTTTGTCGTGGGTTGTTGCGGCATTTGCAGCAAGATTTGTTTCACCATCATTAGATAAATTGTTGCAGGATATATTTGATTTATCAGGTTCTACTGTTGGTACTTTGGTTGCATCGTACTTTATCGTATTTTTTGTAATTTTATTGTTGATAGGTTTCTTTAATCAGAAACTGCGTGAGAAAATACAAGACAGTATGATGAAGATTACTGACAGAACGCTTGGCATAATATTTGGAATAGTTCGTGGTATCGTTGTTATGGGGTTGTTCTATTGGATTGCATTATGGTATTACAGCGATGCACCACTTTTGCCAAAATGGGTAGCTGAGGCTAGAACGCGTCCTATCATGCAACTAACGGCGATTAAGTTAGACGAATGGTTCTTCCCGGGGGATGGCAGTAAATTGTTAAAGCGCGATATGACAGGCACTCAGGAAGCAATAGAAATATATAACAATTTAATAAATCCTGCTGTTATTGATAAAAATTCGGAAGTAAAAGCACAAGCGAAAGTAGAAAATGCACAACAGCCTGATGCGGTAAAAGATGATTCAGAGGAAACAGGCTATAAGTCTTCTGAACGAACTGCATTAGAAAATCAATTGTTGCAGATAGAAACTGCTGCCATTGCGGAAGAAAAAAGAAATCAAGAAATGGAAGCAGCCGAAACGCTGGATGAAGATATGTGATAAAAAATCCCTTTTAAAAGGGATTTTTTTTAGGTTTTAGTTCTTAGTGATTTTTATTATTTTTTTATCGAAAATATATTCTGTATAACAACAGGATATAAAAATGAAAAAGGTAATTTTTGTTTTAGGGACGGCACTATTAGTTCCTTTTAGTTCTTTTGCTGACAGTGCAGTAAAAGGAGTTAACCCAGCAGATAATGTTACAAAGATGGAATTGTTGCCAAGCTTGAACGTTGTTGATACGGAAGGCAAGCCTTCTATAACGACGCTTGGGTTAAAGTACGATAAAGAGCTTTATAAAATTTTCGGTATAAATCTAGAATTGCCTTTAAGTCATTTTTCTGGGTATGGAATTTCTGATGCAGGTATCGGTGATTTAAGAGTCCGTGGTCGTGCGCAATATAGATTTGGCAGGAATGTTATAATAGGTGCGACAGAATTTGTTTTCCCGACAGCGACATCTGATACGCTTGGAACACGTCAGTACACTTTTGACCCAACACTAGCCTATGTTTATGCCTTCAGTCCGAACTTTTTTACGGCACTTGTTGGAAAACAATTTATTTCATTGTATAATCTAGATAAAGAAAAATACCAGGATACAAATCAAACACAGGTAAGAATGTTGGTTGGTTATTTGTCTAATAACGGTTGGTGGGCGGCATTAGACCCGCAGGTATGGATAAATAACGAAGACGGCAGAATAGAATACTTAATGGAAGGTGAAGTTGGTACAATGTTGAACAGAACAACCGGTGTTTGGACTCGTATAGGAAAGCGTTTAGGTGGCGATTGGCACAGAAACGATTGGAGCGTTTTGCTTGGTATAAGATTTATACCTGGTAATAAAGATTGATTATAAAAAGGATGAAATATGTTTTTAAAGATGAAAATATATGGAACGATACTTGCATTATACGAGATATTTATTGTTTTGTTTTTGCATTCCAAGACGTATTGTAACAGCATTTTCACATCTGGTTTTTGTATGGATAGTGTAGAAAAATATTTTACATTTTGCATAGCGATACCGGTAATAGTATTTTTAATATTTATGTGGATTGGCGAGATAAGAAAATACATACGCAGAAGAAATTCTTTGTTGTATCGTGCAAAAGACGCAGTTCATGAAGTTGCGACAGAAATTAAAGATAGAGTTACCGAAACGATATCTCCACAATATTTAGAAAAATTGATAACGGCGGCATTGTTGATAGGCGTAAAAAAATATGCTGATAAAAATCCGAAAGCGCGCGCATTTTTAAAAGAAGTTATAGGTTTTGATGTATTGGGCGAAGAAGTTTCAGATACGGATAGCAAAGAAAACAAAAGAAGTAATAAAAATATAAAAAAATAAAAAACGGGTTTTTACCCGTTTTTTTTAAATTAAAAAGCTCCATAAGGAGCTTTAATTCTGGTGCCAGTTGTCGGACTTGAACCAACGACCCTCTGATTACAAATCAGAAATTCATATGTTTAACTGTGTTTTATAATGTTTAATTTTTCTTAGTATTCTGCGCTTTACAACGATTTTTAAGTTTGCTATAGTTTAATCAAAATTGGTAGCAAACGGTAGCAAAAAATGCCGTCAGTAGCAAATAAGTAGCAAAAAAATATGAAAACACAGACCATAAATTTTACTAAAAAAGCAATAGCCTCTTTG
>CASEZC010000043.1 GCA_949292385.1 uncultured Pseudomonadota bacterium | reverse complement strand
TTTTCCTATTGCATTTTATCCTTATATTACCTAGACTTTTAATAAATCGCAAGAGGGAATGATGAATATTTTTATTATGATGTTAGTTGCTATATTCATGTTGGGCTTTTATATGATGAACAGCCCAAGTCAACGCGTTCAAGAACAGGAAACAGAATATGCAATCACAAAGTCTGATTTACGTTCTGTTGCAGATTGTGCAATGGCTCAACATAATGCAAAAATAAAGGGCAGAACATTTCAAGATATATGTTTGGAACAGAATCAAATTAAAAGCGAGTCTGTATGTTTAAATTCTAGTTTAAGAAAAACTGAATGCGCTATTGTAAGAAATAAAAAACCAGAATATAGCTATATAATAACTACTACAAAAAAAATTCCCGAGCAAAACTACAATAATATGCTGGAAATAATCGAACAGTACTTCCCTGATACTACCTCTTTTGGTATATTCTTGGACGGGAAAATAATGACCGGTGGACAGGCTGCTAGTGAAGCGGTACCCGACGAAATAATTAATGAAATGAAATTAGAAAATGGTCAGTTAGTTTACCTTACACAATACGAAATACCCGATACAGAAACAGAATTTACAGCACCAGTACAATCAGACTTGGTATGTCCAGTTGGTACAATAAAAACTTACAGATTCAGCCGTTGGCAATGTATTCCTTATAATACTAAAACAGATTGCGGTGGTGATACTATATGGGATTCAGAACTTTTGGAATGTGTGCCAGACGAATCAAAAAAACCACTTTGTGCTTCTCAGCAAACAGCAGTAATTGTTGACGATGTTTGGGAATGCGTTAACCCTTTCCCAGAAAAAGTTTGTCCAGATAATATGGTTGCAAGACTTAACTATACTACACTGGAATGGGAATGCGTTGCTGACCCGACATCAAACGATACAGTAAAGAAATGCGATAATATTGTAAACGGTGCTATTTACGGTGCTATCGGTTCAACTGTACGCGTACCATCTTCTTCTTGCACGGATTGCGAAAAAATGTTGACTGACCCAGAAACATGTATTTCTGTATGCGTTCCTGACCCAGAAAAAATAAACTCACCAGAATGCTATCCTGGTGACGTAAAAGAATGCAGCGGTGATACAAAAGGCTTTTATTTCGGGTTCCCAAGCTATTCTTACGTGTCCAACGTCGAAGCAATAAAAGGTAAAAGTGTAGTACTTGATAGAAAACACTCTCAAAACAGAAAGTTTAACTGTATGGATTGTGGCGATAGAGGAATAGACAAAGACAAATCTTTTCCACCATACATAACAGTATGTAAATAAAAAAAAAGCGCTTTTTGTAGCGCTTTTTTTATCTTTCTAACTCTTTTATTTCTTTTAATATCTCGCGAGCCCTAGTTGAAACTTCCTTGTATTCTGCTTCATATTGTGCAAAATCTCTTTCAGCCTGCTCGCAAACACTTTCTGAACGCTGATTTGAATCCATATTTATCTCGCATGCAAACATATTATCTTCTAAACTTGATAATCTAGATTCTAACACATTATACTTTCTACGTAATTCTTTTATACGAGGTCTGTTTACTACATATCTATAAGTATCATAAAATTTATATGCAGACTGCAACTCTCGTTTAGCAAAATTCCCTTGTAATACTTCTTTTTTGTGCTCGGATATCAAATTTTCATACTGTTCTATATACTCCAAATCTTCCTTTACAGTAGATCTGTCATACATATTGATATCTATATCTTTTTGAAGATGTTTTATACTGTTCTTATATTGAGATATTTTCGCGCTTGCAATATCTGCCGTCAAAACCTGCTGATTCAAAGAAGAAACCTTTGAATCCACAACGGATTTCAGAACATTAAAAATATTAATAACATTTTTCATATGTATACCCTGCCCTCTTATTTATATAACACATAAAAAGTATTTGTCAATACATAGAACAAAAATAAATCTGGGTTTCCCCAGATTTGTTTTTTATTTATTCTGCTTGAGAATGCTGAACAAATTCGCCACGTTCAAGCATTTCTCGTACCACAAAGTGTTTTATTTTCTTTGCAGACGTTTGTGGCAATTCTTCTTCTGTTATTGCGAAGTGTTTTACCCACTTATATGGTGCAATTTTCAAATTAGAAGCCTTTAACAACATTGCCACTTTTGCAACGGTTGTTCCCGGTTTAACTTGGAATACTGCAAAAGGAACCGTTTTTCCTTTTATTACGTACTCAAAAACAGCCGCTGCCAGTATATCCTCGTTTTGCAGGTACAAATCTTCTAGCTCATCTGGATAAACATTTTTACCAGAATCCAAAACTATAACCTGCTTTTTACGCCCTTTTACTATCAAGCGACCATATTTATCAAGCTTGCCAAGGTCACCCGTCTTAAACCAACCATCTTCAAACGCCGCAACATTCGCTTCGTCGTTATCAACATACCCCGGCATAACCAAATTACCACGAACCCATATTTCACCAATACCATGTTTATCTGGGTCGTGAATTTCTATTTCGTTACCAGGTAACGGTCCAGCATAATGCATTGAACCATCTGGCATACGGAACGCAAAATTAAAGTTGGCAGGTCCCGTTGTTTCCGTCAATCCATAGCAGTCGCCTACTACGAAACCGAGATTTTCAAAAAACTTTCTGATAGAAGGCTTTAAAGTCGCGCCGGCAGATACCAATACTTTTGTATTTCCACCAAACAACTCGTGAACAGGTTTCGTAACCTTGTTTACTAACCAGCCCATACCAATAGCCCTTAGCACGCCACGTAAAGATACAACTACACGCATAAGTGTATAAACATGCTTCTCCTTGGCGGCTTCTATTATCTTTTTATAGAAAGCCTCCCATATACGTGGAACCGCAGGAATAACTTCTGGTCTAAACTCTTTGAAGTCTTTCATAAATTCACGTGGATTCAAAATTGGTTGTAACAACAATTTACCTTCTAATACCAATGGCGCAATTATATTAATAACAACACCATATATATGATAAAGCGGTAAAAAACCATAGAATGTATATCCTGGATGTATCACTGGCTTATAAAACAAAGCCCCCTGTCCTAATGACAAGATATTATCGTGCGTTAAACCTACAACCTTTGGATTACCAGTTGAACCAGACGTGAAAGATAACATAGCTATATCTTCCCTTTTGGCGTCTGCTGCAACAAATTCTTTTTCATCTGTATCGTCAGGCGTTTCAATGTCATACATTTTTGGGCCACCTTCTATGAAATAATTTTTCTGTGCAAGCACTAACTTGCAATCAGTACGTTCCATCATATTAAGGTGTTCCGTCTGAGAAAGACCTGTATCCAACATTAATACGCGCGCGCCCTGTGAAGTAATGGCAAAATATGACCTAATAAAATCTGGAGTGTTGCCTGATAATATTGCAACAGTATCACCTTTCTTTATGCCAAATTTTTTAGCCAATAAAACAGCACGCTGTTTCACCTTTTTTAACAATTCTGCATACGTTTCATTCTGTCTGACAAAGAAAATACGATCTTTATTCTGAGAACAAACGTCCTGCAACATTTCGTATATATTTTTCATCATAACTATTTTACCTTATGTTACGGTTAAAAAATCTTAGGTCACCATGACCTAAACGTATGAATTATAATACCTTTTTCATAGGAAAAACAACTTATTAATAAATCGAAATTTTTTCAACCAACAAAAACGAATTTCCTAGATATAGATATTGATTCGATTTTTCGACTCAATATTTTGTATTTTTGCATAAAAACGAATCATTTTTTTTATAAAACGATGACTTTATTAAGTACTAAAATATGTTTTGTGCCTTTTTATAAGTTATATTTTTCTTCCTATTCCTTGAAAATCTGCCGTTTTTAAAAGTAAAGAAAAAAAATTTACAAAAAATACTTTTTAACTCTTGCTAGAGAATCGTTTATACTATATATTGTAAGAAAATTAACAAAACATATACTATATATTGTGTTTTTAACTGGAGTGACAAAATGTCTATAACACCAAACGAAAACAAAATGCAGGTTATCCCAACATTTAATACCAAATTAAAAGTAGTTCAGAAACGTTCTGGTGAAACTGTTCCTTTTGATGCGAAGAAAATTTTTGATGCTATTAAAAAGGCTGTTGCAGTTACAAAAGAGATTTCAGACGAACAGATAGTAAATATTACACAAAAAGCATTAGAAAAAATTGAGACCAATTTCTCTGAAAAAACGCCTACGGTTGAAAACGTTCAAGAGATGGTTATAGAATCTTTGATGGATGCAAAAGCGTATAAGACGGCAGAATCTTATATTATTTATCGTCAAAAGCGTACAGAAATTCGCGACTCTTATGTTGATGCCGTAGAAGTAATTGAAGGATACGTCGGCGGTTCTAATTGGCGCATAAAAGAAAACGCAAATATAGGATATTCTATCGGTGGGTTAATCCTGCGTACAAGCGAAAGAGTTACAGCTGAATACTGGTTAAATTTGTATCCAAAAGAAATTGCAGAAGCTCATAAAAATGCTTCTATTCATATTCATGACCTTGGTTGGTTAACAGGTTATTGCGCGGGTTGGTCTTTGCGCGAATTGTTATATGAAGGATTTAACGGAGTTCCTGGTTATTTGCAGTGCGAACCTGCAAAGCATATGGCAACGGCAATTTCACATATGGTGAACTTCTTGGGTACGTTGCAAAATGAATTTGCTGGGGCACAAGCTTTCTCGTCAGTAGATACTTATTTGGCACCATATGTTAGAATCGACAACCTTTCATATGCTGACGTAAAAAATTCTATGCAAACGTTGATATTTAATTGTGCTGTACCTTGTCGTTGGGGAACACAAACTCCTTTCATTAACTTTACGTTTGACTGGACTTGCCCAGAAGATTTGAAGAATCAACGTCCTTTTGTTGGTGGCGCGCAAGTTGATTTTACATACGGCGATTTACAAAAAGAAATGGATATGATTAACAAAGCATTTCTTGAAGTAATGACCGAAGGCGATGCACAAGGACGTCCTTTTACATTCCCTATTCCAACATACAATATAACAAAAGATTTCCCTTGGGATCATCCAAATGTAAAGCCTTTGTTCGACTTGGCTGCAAAATACGGCATTCCAAATTTCCAGAATTTCTTGAATTCTGATTTGAATCCAACTGACGTTCGTTCTATGTGCTGCAGATTGCGTTTGGATGTTCGTGAATTATTAAAACGTGGTGGTGGTTTGTTCGGTTCTGCAGAAAAAACAGGCTCTATTGGCGTTGTTACAATAAACCTTTCACGTCTTGGTTATACTCATAAAGGTGATAGAGAAGGACTGTTTACAGAACTTAAACGCTTGCTGGAAATGGGACGCGATTCACTGGAAATTAAACGTCGCATAATAACAAAAAATATGGAACGTGGATTATATCCATTTACAAGACGCTATCTTGGAAATTGGGATCACCACTTCTCTACCATTGGGGTTAATGGCGCGAATGAGATGGTTTTGAACTTTACAAACGGTAAAGACAATATCGCCACACCATTCGGTAAAAAATTAGTCTTGGATGTAATGGACTTTATACGAGAGAACTTAGTCAAATTCCAAGAACAAACAGGCAATTTATATAACTTGGAGGCAACACCGGCAGAAGGCTGTTCTTACAGATTTGCAAAAACAGACGTTAAGAACTTCCCTGACATAATCACTGCTGGAACAAAGGATGCGCCTTATTATACAAACTCTACTCAACTGCCTGTAAACTATACAGACGATCCGTTTGTTGCACTAGAACATCAAGAAGATTTCCAACGTAAATATACAGGCGGGACAATGTTGCACTTGTATATGGGCGAACCAGTATCTTCTGGTGAGGCTGCACAAAAAATAGTTCGCACAATATTTGAAAACTATAAGATTCCATACATGACTTTGACACCGACATTCTCGATATGTCCAAAGCATGGATATTTGCCAGGTAAACACGAATTCTGTCCAAAATGTGATGCAGAAATCGCGGCTAACCAAAACAAAGAATAACAGTTTCAAAAAAATAAACAAAGAAAGGGAGGAAAACATTATGTCAGCAACAGAAAACACACAAAGAACACCATGTGAAATTTTTTCTCGTTCAATGGGTTTCATCAGACCTGTATCCAATTTTAATATTGGTAAGTATTCTGAATTCTGTGAAAGAAAAACATTTACAGAAGCAAACAGCTTAAGCGCTGGTCAAAGACACTGTGAATTAATGAAAAAAGCTGCATAATATTATGAGAGAAATTCAGATTGGGGGTTTAGTTTCGTTCACAACAATAGACTATCCGGGGAAGTTGGCTGCGGTCGTATTTCTTGTCGGATGCCCTCTTCGTTGTGCATATTGTTCTAACCCCCATTTACTGAATGTAGGCGACGGAGAATATGACCCTGAAAAAGTTTTTGATTGGTTGAAATCTCGCGTCGGTAAATTAGAAGCCGTTGTTTTTTCCGGAGGCGAAGCTTTGATGCAAGGTGACACGCTGATTGAATATATGCGTCGCGTTAAAAATCTTGGATTTTTTATCGGACTTCATACAAACGGTTTTTATCCAGAAACATTAAATAAGGCTTCTGAAATTGTAGATTGGATTGGTTTAGATTATAAAGCAACCAGAAATAAGTATCCAGAATTAGTCGGACAAAACATTGCCTATGACCATATGAGTCGCAGTTTGGATTTGTGGCTTGAAACAGGCAAAGATTTAGAGGTTCGTATAACTTGTGACCCAAGACATATAACAAAACTTGATTTGTTAGAAATAATAAACGATTTACAATCTCGTGGCGTAAAAAAGATAGCCATACAAAAATACGTTCCACACTTTGAAGATAATGAACATGGGACAACACCAGAACAAAGAAATCAGTTCTTTAATGATGATAATCTTAGAAATGAAATAAATACAAAGTTTGATTCTGTTATTTGGCGCGAATAAATATCGCGCTTTTTTATTATCTTTTCATTTGACTTAAAGCTTAATATGGAATAGCTTTTAATTAGGTATTTATGCCTAAATGTTTATAAGGAGAAAATATGAAAAGAACTATCGCATTATTTGCAATTGCCGCAATGTTTGCACCTTCAGCCTTTGCAGCAGAAATTACACCATATGTAGGATTGGGCGTTGTTGCTGATAAAGCCGGCACAACAGCAAAACGTGTAAAATTCGACCAAAGCAAAATACCAGCAGATATTTCTGGCGCATTTGTACCAAACGCAGGCGGAAACATGGATTTTGCCATGGCTTTTGCAGGCGAAATCACAGCAGGTATTAAATACGGAAACGTCCGCGCTGAATTAGAGGCGGCATTCCGCAGTGCATCAGAAGATGATTATGAATTATACAACGGTAAAATTATGAGCGTTCCAACAGAAATAGAAACATCTACTTCTGTACGTCATAACTCATATATGGCAAATTTATATTATGATTTTTCAATATCTGGTTCTAAATGGACTCCATATGTAGGAGCTGGTATCGGTTTCGGTACATACAGACAAAAAGCAACTGTTGAAGTAGATATACCAGATGCTCTTGCTGGCGCAGTAGCGGGCATGGGATTTCCAGTTGGTGAAATGACTGTTGCAAACGATAAGCTGACTGAATTTGAATGGCAGGTTGGCCTTGGTGCAGCATATAACTTTAACGAAGATTGGGCATTTGATATCGGCTACAGATTTAACTCTTCTAACGTTGCCGGTGAATTCGTATATGCACATGAAGTAAAGTTAGGTGCACGTTACTCTTTTTAAAAAATGCCCTTTTAGGGCATTTTTTATTAAATTAATAATTATTATCAAACTGGCTGTTATAAAGGTCTGCATAAAAACCTTTCTTCTTCATTAATTCTTTGTGAGTTCCACTTTCTATTATATCGCCATCTTTTAATACAAGAATTAAATCTGCGTTTCGTATCGTTGATAATCTGTGCGCAATTACAAAACTTGTTCTACCAACCATAAGTTTATCCATCGCCTGTTGAATTAAAATTTCTGTACGAGTATCTACAGAACTTGTCGCTTCGTCAAGTATCAACATAGGCGCATTTTGAATCATTGCTCGTGCAATAGTTAATAACTGTTTCTGACCTGATGACAAAGATGTCTTATCATCTAATATTGTGTTATAACCATGCGGTAATGTTTTTATAAAATTATGCAAACCTACTGCCTTGCAGGCTGCTATTACCTGTTTGTCTGAAACTCCACGTTTGTCATATATGATATTTTCTTTTACACTTCCTTCAAATAACCAAGTATCTTGCAAAACCATACAAAACATTGAACGAACATTATTTCTACATAACTCTTTTATAGAAATCCCGTCTATTAAAATATCTCCACGCGTAATATCATAGAAGCGCATCAATAAATTAACTAATGTTGTCTTGCCCGCCCCCGTTGGACCAACAATAGCTATTTTTTGTCCGGCCTTTACGCTTGCAGAAAAGTTTTTAATTATCATCTTGTCCGGTTCATAGCCAAAGTAAACATGATTAAAAACTACATTGCCCTTTACTTTATTTATAGGAATAATCTTTTTGCAACTGTCTTTTACTTCTTGTAAATTTAAAAACTCGAAAACTCTCTCACTGGCAGCCGCCGCAGATTGTAAATTTGAAAGTAACGAAGAAAATTGTGACGCGGCATCAGTAAACAAATCTACGTATAGTATAAAAGCAACTATAACACCAAATGATATATTACCATGCCAGACTAATAACGCCCCAACAATACAAACTGTAACATAACCTAGGTTGCCTACAAGATTCATAAGCGGATGCGTCAAGCCAGAAATAAATTGACTTTTCCATGCGCTGTTATACAAGCTTTTATTCATTTCATCAAATTCTTTATAAGACTCTGATTCTGCATTATAAGCTTTTACCACCATTAAACCGGTATAGCGTTCTTCTACGTAACCATTTAAGGTTCCTAGTTCGCGTTGCTGTCTGATAAAATATTTCTGAGAGCGCGACAAAATCAATGTCATAAGAATTAATCCGATTATTGTAGAAACTATCGCTGATACAGCCATTATCCAGTTGGTATAAAACATCATGAATAAAGAGCCCAAAAACATTACAATATGAGTTACAAATTCCCCAAAACTTTGCCCTAATACCTGCGAAACTATATCAACGTCATTTGTTACACGTGACATTGTATCACCCGTACTTGTCGAATTAAAATAGCTTAAAGGCAATTTATTTATTTTTATGGAAATATCTCGTCTTAAAGAACGAGAAACTCGTGCAGCAATACCCGCAAAGATTAATCCTTTTACTAAATTAAATATGAAGCTGAACAAGTATAAAAACGCAACCAAGAAAGACAACTTACTGATTTTATTAATATCAATACCAGAATACAGCCCAGAAGAAATTAAATTTGTTATATCTTTAAGTTTTTCTGGTGCGATTACTAGTAAAAGCGTTCCAATAACAGAGAAAAATATAGCCAAAGAAACAGCCAACCAATGTTTTCTGCAATAAACAACTAGCTGTTTTAACGTTTTCCAAAAATGTTCTGCTTTATCTTTTTGCTTAGATAAATTATTACCATTCATAATCGGATTTGGCATTTTTTACTCCCCTTTCCCAAGCTGAGATTTTGCAATTTCTATATAAATCGGACATTTTTTCATTAATTCAGAATGTTTGCCCTGAGCAACGATTTTACCGTTATCCATTACCAATATTTTATCTGCATTTATTATCGTACCAACACGTTGCGCGACTATCAAAAATGTAGAATTATTAATGTTCTTTTTCAGAGCTTTTCTTAAAGCTAAATCCGTTTTGTTATCTAACGCAGAAAAAGAATCATCAAATATATATATTTCAGGTTCTCGACATATCGCACGCGCAATAGACAATCGTTGTTTTTGCCCACCCGAAAGATTCGAGCCACGCTGCGCTATACTTGCTTGATACTTCTTATCCATTTTTTCTACAAAGTTTTTTGCCTGCGCAATTTTTATTGCGCGCTTTATTTTTTCCTTTGTGGGCTTACGCTTGCCATTATCTCCATAGGCAACATTTGAAGTCACCGTTCCACGAAATATAACTGCTTTCTGTGAGATATAGCCCAATTTATCACGTAATTTTTTCTGCTTATAATCTTTTACATTTACACCGTCTACTAAAACTTCACCTGCACTTACATCATAAAACCTTGGTATCAAATTAATCAAAGTACTTTTACCACTTCCAGTTGCACCGATAATAGCAACTGTTTCGCCCTTATTTACGGTAAAGTTTATGTTGTGTAATATGTCAGATACTGCATCTGGATAACGAAAACATACGTTCTTAAACTCAATACATCCCTTTTTATTTTTGCTAGAAACGTTGACCTGCCCATCAATGATATCAACAGGAGAATCTAAAACCTCATTTACACGCTTTGCAGATACAGTCGCACGAGAAAAGAATAATAAAATCATCGTCAGTATCATGAAAGACGCAATAACCTGAGTTGCGTAAGACGAGAAAACTATCATATCAGAAAATAAGTTTAATCTGGCCGCATCCGGTGCATCATTTATTATGTAAGTTCCAACCCAATAAATTGAAAGCATCAGCCCCATAAGCAAGAACTGCATTCCTGGTTCAGCAAAAGACATCAACCTGTGTGTAAAAAGACTTGTTTTAGTTAGTTCATCATTTGTCTTTCCAAACTTTTTTTCTTGATATTTTTCTGCGTTGTAAGCGTGTACGACTCTTATTCCAGTTAAGTTCTCGCGCGTTACCCTGTTCAAACTATCTGTAAGTTTCTGTATTATTGTAAATTTAGGTATGGTTAATGCATATATTGTACCAATCATTGCCAACAACAAAACTACAAAAATTCCTGTAACGGCCGTCCACTCCCAACTTTTTCCGTACATCTTTATTACGGCCCATACCGCCATAATAGGCGCCCTGATTCCTATTTTTAGCGCCATCATTATAAACATTTGAATTTGATTTATATCATTAGTAGAACGCGTAATTAAACTGGAAGTAGAGAATTTATTCATCCCCTGCATAGAAAAACTTAGTGTTTTTTTAAAAACTTTTTCTCTTAATCGCATTGCCAAACCTGAAGAAGTTTTTGCAACGAAAAAGCCAGTTATAAAAGTTATGGAAAATATAGCAATGGTAAACAACATCATCATAGAACCAGCACGCAAAATGTCTTTCATTGCATTTGCCTTGCTTTGGACTAACCTAGTTATCAACGCCATATAATCTGGCAGCTTAAGGCTTAACCAAACCTGAACTACGATTAATATTAAGCAGATAAAGATAAGCAACATTTCTTTTGCGGTTAAATGTCGCAGCATTTTTAACATACGCTCTCCTTACAAACATTGCTTATTGCACAGTAACACTTTTATAAAACCATTAACAAGCAAAATATTTTTAGAATAATTTTTTATTTACTTTTAGTTTTTCTTAATATTATAATGAATTCGAACCAACAGGGATGTTGGCTCGGGGCTGTCGAAAGCCTGTCTTATCCGGTGCGGCACAAAGAACATCGTAATTCCAAAGCGTTCCTGTGTTTTTGCATCGTTATTTGTCCCTGACTATAAAGGTCGGGGGGCTGTTTGTTATACAACAGGTTTATAACCAAAAGCAACAGAATCAATGATAAGATGATTTTCGAACTCCCCGACCGCCACTATCTTGTTGGCGGTTTTATCTTTTTATACAGAGGAAAAATATGAAAAAGTTCTTATCTTGGTTTAACAAAAAAAATTCAACTTACTTACTTATATTTTTTCTTTTGTTTTTTACACTATGGTTCTTCGTGTGGATGTATAAAAATTTTGGTCGCACCAACCTTGAAGAAATAGCGATAATTTTACAAATCGGTTTAAAAGGAACCGATGCTGGATTATTTTGGTCTTTTATAAAAAAAGTAATATTACGCTCTTTAATGTGGGCTGCTATTGTTACAATATTTTTTAACCTTATACACAAGTATAAATGGTTAAAATTGTTATCTTTTATTATTTTATTTGTACTAATTATATATAACGGATATAAAGCTAACATTCAATTAGGCAGTTTACTTCAAACGACAACTTCTAATTTTTATGAAAAAGAATATGTATTTCCTGAAAAAGCTGAAATTAAATTTACTAGGAAAAGAAATGTTCTGGTTTTAGTTTTGGAAAGTATGGAAAAGACTTATGCGAATAAAGAACTGTTTAATCAAGAAAACTTAATTCCAAAAATTACCAAAATAGAAAAAAATAATGTTAGCTTTAATAAGTACAATAGCATTTCGGGGCTATCTCATACAATTGCTGCTATAACAGGTATTACAACAGGATTACCACTATTTTATACAAGCTATAAAAACATAGAAAAAATGCTTGGAGCAAAAGGAATCGGAACTATATTTAAAAACAACGGTTACAGTACATGGGCCTTATTCCCAGCAAGTGGTCAATTCTCTTTAAAGACAAATTTTTTAACACGAATGGGATTTGATAATATATATGACGGTGAAGCTTTTCGCACAATGTTAAAACATGAATTAAAAGAATATCCTTTTGATGGTGTCGATGATGGAAATTTGTTTGAACTCAGCAAACCAATAATAGAAAACATTATCAAACAAGACCAACCATACTTTATCATGATGGAAACCATTAATACTCATTGCAAAGGATATTATACTCAAGCTTGTCTTGATTTAGGATTTCAGCAAGAAAGCATGGAAGATATTATAAAATGTGAAGATACTTTAATTTATGATTTCGTAACATGGTTTCAAAAAATCGACCCAAGTGCTGTCATAATATTAGTAAATGACCATACACAACACACAGGTTTAATAATGGAAAAACTTAAAACAAAAAAAGACAGAAACTTGAATAATGCTTTTATTAACACTAACATATTTAATTATAATTATTCAAAACGAAAAATATCTGCGCTAGACTTTTTCCCGACAATAATAGAAGCGGCTGGCGGACAAATAAAACACTGCAAACTTGGATTAGGCGTATCCTTGTCAAGCAGATGTAAAAATATAAAAACATTACGAGAAAGATACTCTGATAAAATTTTAGAAGATAAAATGGAACAAAAAAATGAACTCTACTACAAACTAGCAACAGGTATATAAAAATGACAAATATAAAAAAACAAATAAATCACATAATAAATGCCTGTAAGTATTCAATACAAGGCATAAGAACAGCATTTTCTGAAGAACTTGCCTTTAGGCAGGACGTGTTTTTATTTTTTCTTGGTTCTTTTCTAGCTGTAATTATGCCGATAACTACAGAACTCAAGTTATTGTTATATATATCTTTGATTTTAATATTAATATCCGAATTGATAAATACTGCCATAGAAAAAACTATTGATAGAATAGGATTAGAGTTTCATGAATTATCTAAAAAAGCTAAAGATATCGGTAGTGCAATTGTTTTTGTATCCTTGCTTAACGCGTTGTTTTTGTGGGTATTTATTTTCTTCAAGTACGTGATTTTGGTATAAATATATTATAAAAAACACCCCTTTCGGGGCGTTTATTTTTCTGGCGGTGCAAGAAACCTTTTACCTTTGGCTTATGAAAGACCTGCGCCCGACAATACGAATGAAATGGGGGGGATTTTTCATTCACCTAATCTGTTAAAGCTTTTCAGATAATTTTACTAGTTATGGCAATAAAATCATTTATAAAATTTACGTTTATGATAATATCACTAGTGTATTATTTAAACAAGGAACCTATTAAATGCTAATAAGAATCGAACATCTTGATGCAGAATCTGCATGGACACATATACTGGAATGGTACAAACTATATCAATCAGAACTTAAAAAGTTTAATCTTCCACTCAGCATGTTCATTCCAGACAATCCTATAATGTACGAAATGTTTGAACAAGAAACTTTATCAGAATCACAAATAAGATACTATCATGATATTTTTGTTAACAAGGTATACAATCTGTCCGATTTAACAAAGAGAGACACAGACATAAACCAAGCAATACTGCTGTTTCAAAACATGGTTGAAACACGTATAAAACCATTGTTGCATGCATGGAATGCAAAAATACCAGAAACATTAACAATTCAATGTGAATACGGACGTGGCGCTGGTTATCTATCAGGGGAAAAACCAACCATATTGTTTCGTATGAGCAATGATAACAGAAATGCACATGATATATATCTGCTTTTGTCACATGAATTTGTTCATATTTTAATAGAAGAACAAATTATTCAAAAATATAATGTACCCCAAGATTTAAAAGAACGTATTGTTGATATT
>CASEZC010000042.1 GCA_949292385.1 uncultured Pseudomonadota bacterium | reverse complement strand
TTTAATTTGTTCTTTTTCAATTAAGTTTTTCGCCAGACCAATAAACAAAGCCTTGCGAGCATTTGTATCGCGATTAAAAGTGCGACCTGCTTTCATATGTCTCATAGATTACTCCTTTATTTTGTTCTGCCCCAGTTTTCACTGGGGATTTCTGAGACTTCCCTGACCTAAAATTAAAATTTCAGAACCAGGAATTTATCTTTGTTTAGAATATTCACCAAAAAAGATCATCCGCAAAATTTGAGCAAAAAAGTTTTCACTTTGCAAGAATTTTTCTTATTTGTTTTTATTCTGTTTCATTTCCAACCGTATTATTTATATGGGTCTTCATACTTTTTAGCCAATTCAGCAATATTTTCTGGTGGCCAACCTGGTACTTCCATACCCAAGCTTAATCCCATAGCTTCTAATTGTACCTTGATTTCATTCAAAGATTTGCGCCCAAAGTTAGGTGTCTTCAGCATATCTGATTCTGTCTTTTGAACCAATTCACCCAACCAGTTAATCTTATCATTCTTCAAGCAATTATTTGCACGAACAGACAATTCTAATTCATCAACATGCTTTAACAATTTTGGATCGAATGGTAAAGCATCTTTTGCTTTTTCTTCTTCTGCAGGTGCATTAATTTGTGCAGGGTCTTCAAAATTAATAAAGACAACCAATTGATCTGTCAAAATACGAGCTGCAAAAGCAATCGCATCTTCTGGAGATACAGAACCGTTTGTCTTAACAGTCAATTCCAACTTATCATAGTCTGTAGACTGACCTACACGAGTTTCAGAAACAGCAGACGCTACATTCAATATAGGAGAGAAAATAGAATCAACTGGTATAACTCCCAAAGGCAAACCATTTGCATGTGCACTTGCTGGGACATAACCACGACCTGTTCCCAAAGTAATTTCCATGTCTAAGTTTGCGCCTTTATCCAAAGTGCAAATTTCAACATCTTTATTCATAACTTCGACCCCACCTGTTGTTTCTATCATACCAGCAGTAACAACAGCAGGACCTTTAACTTTCAAGAAAGCTTTGTGTTGACCTTCTGTCAAAGCTTTAAAATAAACGCCTTTTAAATTTAAAATAATATCTGTTACATCTTCACGAACACCAGATATGCTAGAAAATTCATGTTGAACGCCATCTATTTTTATATAAATTGGTGCACAACCTTGTAAAGAAGACAACAATACACGACGTAATGCTGTACCTAAAGTTAAACCGAACCCCTTTTCCAAAGGTTCTGCAATTAATGTAGCTAAATTTGGATTATGTTCATCAACCTTGATATTCAGCTTTTTAGGCTTAATCAAAGTCATCCAGTTTTTTTCAATCATGAATGTTCCTTTTGGCTTAGTTTATCATTTTCACCATCTTAGTGCACAACTATTAAATTGCGCCCGTAAATTTTATATCACAAACCTACGAAAGTCAAACATTTATTACAAAAAATGGATATTATTTATATAAAACAAAACCGCAAATACTTTATTGACAAACGTTAAAAATGTATTAATATAAAAATTAACCAAAGGATAAAAATATGAAAAAAATACTTTTAAGTTTTGTTTTTGCTACTGCTTTGATTCCTAGTGCATTTGCATATCAGGAAACAGAAACATATACAGTATATGAAACTTTAACGATAGAAAAAGTAACCTATCCTGTACATAAAGAATCACCTAAGAAAGTAATGACCAAACAAGACAATTGTAAATTTATTTCTTCTATTGATGTTTCAAAGAATAAAAACTGCTGTGAATCACAGGCGAAACCAATAAAAGTAAAAACACATACAGAAGTAATCGATCATTACCAAGTATACAAACCTGTAACAAAATATGTACCAGCAGGCACATACAAAACGGTAAGAGTAATAAAATAAAAAAGTAATAAAAAAAAGTAAAAATTACCGAACAAAAAAAATCCCGTACTAACGGGATTTTTTATTATAAATAATGACCAATCATTATACGCGACGAACTTTCTTTGGACGGCATCCGTTGTGCGGTATACGAGTAGTATCTGTAATAGATTGCACAATCAGACCAGCGTTCGCCAAACCACGTACGGCAGATTCACGACCTTGACCAATACCACGCATCAAAACATCTACTGTTTTCATGCCCATTTCAGCAACTTTTTTACCAACAGCATCTGCTACGACTGTTGCTGCATATGGTGTAGATTTCTTAGCACCTTTAAAATTATTTGCACCAGCTGTTGCCCAAGTCAAAACAGCACCAGACTGATCTGTTATTGTAATACGTGTATTATTATTAGTCGCTACTACATGGGCGATACCATGAGATACTTTCTTTACGACTTTCTTTTTAGCTTTTGTAACTGCCATTTTTATTTTACCTTTTTAGATGTCTTCAATTAACTATAGTGTTAATCTCTAC
>CASEZC010000041.1 GCA_949292385.1 uncultured Pseudomonadota bacterium | reverse complement strand
TGATGACATGGGGTCATCGGCTGTTAAGACCAAAGGAAATAAAATGGCTTATTATGAAAGCGTCTTGGTTTTCCGCCAGGACTTAACCGAACCGCAGGTAAAAGAAAAAGCGGCTAAATTTACAGAAATAATCAAAGAATTAGGCGGTGATGTTAAATCCACAGAATTTTGGGGATTGAAGAACTTGGCTTACGTTATTCGTAAGAACCGCAAGGCTCATTACATAATGTTAAACATTGAATTGCCTGGTGATAAAATAGCAGAATTGGAACGTCGTTCTCGCATTGATGAAGACGTTATCCGTTTCTTGAATGTTCGTGTTGATACTTTATCAACAACACCATCTATCATGATGAAAAAAAATAACGAAGAGGGTGAATAATGGCAGTTCGTGCAGCAATTTATCGTAAAAAATCTAACCCATTAAAGGGAAAGGTTATTGATTATAAAGATATTAAAACTTTATCTCACTATATAACAGAACGTGGTAAAATTGTTCCAAGTCGTATAAGTGGTGTTTCTCAGAAAGATCAACGTGAATTGGCTACGGCTATTAAACGTGCACGTCATCTTGGTTTGATGCCATTCGTTCGCAACAATTTGGGCTAAAGTAAGTTTAACTGTGATATTTGGGGGTAACCCCTAACTTGAAAAAGGACAGATTATGAAAGTTATTTTGACAGAAAAAATTAATAAATTGGGTAATATTGGTGACACAGTAGAAGTAAAAACTGGTTTCGCACGTAATTACCTGTTGCCAAATAGCAAAGCTATGCGTTGGACTCGTGAAAACGTTGCTTTGTTTGAAGCTAAGAAAGCTGAATTACAGGCTCGTCAGGAAGTGGCAAAGAAAACAGCAGAATCTAATGTTGATGCAGTTAAAAATGCTAAGTTGTATATGATTCGTCAGGCAGGTGATACTGGCCAATTATACGGTTCCGTTTCAACACGTGATATTGCACGTATGTTGAAAGAAGTTGCAGGCGTTAACGTAGAATCTGCACAGGTTTTATTGGGTGCTCCTATTAAATCTATTGGTGCATTTGATACAGAAATTGCATTACATCCAGATGTAGTTGTTCCTGTAAAGGTTTATGTTGCACAGACTCAAGACGAAATAGAAGCTTTGGTTGCTGGTAAAGTTTTGACTTTCGGTACTAAAAAAGTAGAAGAAGATTCTGAAGAAAAATCCGAAGAAAAATCTGAAGAGAAAGTCGAAGAAAAAGCAGCTGATGCTGAATAATTTCTTGAATGTGAAAAAGAATCCGCGTTTTGCGGATTCTTTTTTTTATTTTATTTGGTATTTTTTTATATATCATATGCATAAATTATGAGATTGGATTCGTATGGAATTTTAATAGATTTAAGACCCTTTGGGGAGCGTGACGCTGTTGCGCATATATTTACATATGATTACGGCGTTATGGTTGGGGTAATAAAAGCAGCACAGATAGCAAAAAAAAATAAACCTTTGATAGGGCAGGTTGGCGCTGTTTCTTGGAATGCACGTCTGGATTCTCAGCTGGGTGCGTTTCATTGGGAAGCAGAAAAAAATTTAGCAGCAGATTTTTTTATCGTAAGAGACGCTTTGAATTTTATGAATAGTGCGTTTCAATTAATAAATGTTTTTTTGCCAGAACGAGAAAAGTATCCAAGTCTTTACGATGCTACATTGAACATGTTAAGTAATTTGGCAAATGCGGCAGATAAAGAAAAAGAATATATGCTTTGGGAAGTGTTATTACTGCAAGAACTTGGTTATGGTTTAAATTTATCGTGTTGCTCTGGATGTGGAAAGCGGTCAGATTTAGAGTATTTATCGCCAAAAACAGGGCGCGCTGTTTGCAGGGAATGTGCGCAACCTTATTTAAATAGGCTTTACAAGTTGCCATTAACCTTGTCTGTAACAGAAAAATTTTTAGAAAAAGCCTGCGATAGTCAAGGAGTTGTCTTGCCGATGGCAAGAAGGTTTTTAATGCGCAATCGTATGTAAAAAAATTGAATTATTTCTTGCACTGTTTTGTTTTTTTGACTATCTTTAACTTGTTCAACAGAAAAGGAGAAAAATATGACTTGGACAATCTTGGTTCTAGTAGTTGGTATTCTTCTGTTCATGTTTGGTGGCATGTTGTTGCCAAAAGGTGATATGAAAAAGCCTTCTATGAAAAACGTAATGTTACACAAATCTGTCAAATTGATTGCTATCATTTTGATTGCTGGTAGTGTTTGTCGCTTGTATATGCCTTATTATTTGACAGCTGTAAATCCAGTTATCGTTCAAGAAATGGTAAATGGTATGCAGGAACAGCAACAGGCTGAAAAGAATAAACAAATTCGCAAGGCTGTTCGTTCTGAAGGTGAAAAAATGATGGCGGATGCACCTGTATTGGGTAATCGCGATGCGAAAAAGACAATTTATGTTTGGACAGACTTCTCTTGCCCATACTGCCGTCGTGTACACAGCGAATTGTATCGTGTCTTGAATGAACGTGATGACGTTCGCGTTGTTATAAAGAACTTCTCTATCCATGGACCATTGTCTGACGGCCCAGCAAAAGCTGTTATCGCTGCTAAATTGCAAAGCCCAGAAAAAGCTGCTGCTTTGACAGACATGTTGATGACTCGTGAATTCTACACACAAGATGATTTGAAAGATCAGTCAAAAATTGCTGAAAAAGTTGAAGCTAATGTTATGAAAATGGCAAAAGAAGCTGGCTTGGATACAGAAAAGTTGAAAGAAGATATGAACGGTGAAGTTGTTGCTCGTGAATTGAGAAATGTTCGTGATATGGCACAACGCTTTGAAATTAATGGTACACCTTTCTTAATCATCGGTGAAAAAGCTTTCCCTGGCGCAATACCATACAGCCAGATTAACGAAGCTTTGGATGAATAATAGTAATAAAAAATCCTGCAATCGCAGGATTTTTTATTAATAAATAAATCCCATTTTTATGGGATTTATTTTCTTTGTATTGTTATTTTATCATTTGTCTTCTAAAACTGCGATTCCTGGTAAGGTTCTGCCTTCGATAAATTCTAGAAATGCGCCACCACCAGTTGATACATATGTTATATCATCTTTTACACCACATGCTTCCAATGCTGCAACAGTATCGCCACCGCCAACGATGCTTTCAAGTTTGCCTTTTCTTGTTTGTTCCGCAATAGCATTTGCAAGTGCGAAAGAACCAAAAGACCAAGTTGGCATCCATTCCGCCATACCAACGGTTCCATTCCATATAACTGTTGCGGCATTTTTTATAACTTCTACATCGCGTTTTGTTGTTTCTTCACCAGCGTCAATTATTATATCGTCTGGTTCGATTTCGTCAAAGTTTTTATTCGTGCGAAGCGCATCGCGAGTAAATTCTTTTGCAACACCTTTATCTAAAGGCAGTAAAACTTCGCAATCATTTTCTTTTGCGTATTGTAATATTTCAAGTGCAGTATCTTTTTGATCTGCTTCATATAAGGAATTTCCAACTTTCCCGCCCAATGCGTAATTAAATGTTGTTCCCAGTGCACCACCAATGATTAATGTGTCAGATAATTTAGCCAGTGCCTTTAATACACCTATTTTTGTAGAAACTTTGCTGCCCGCAACTATTGATAATAATGGGCGTTTTGGGTTTTCCATAACTTGACTTAAATGCTGTATTTCAGATGCAAGTAAGTCGCCTGCATAGGATGGTAAGAATTCTGTTACCCCAACTGTGCTGGCATGCGCGCGATGAGATACAGCAAATGCGTCGTTTACGAAAATATCAAAACCTTTTGCAAGTTCTGATGAAAATTTTGGGTCGTTTTTTTCTTCTTCTGGATAAAAACGTACGTTTTCCAGCAGAACAACGTCGCCTTCTTTCATGCTTTGCATAAAGTCTTTGTCTAAACAATCAGAAATTAACGGAATGTTCATGTATTTAGCAATTGGGGCCAAGGTATATTCCATATTACGGGTACCTTTTGGTCTGCCAAGGTGGGCACATATTGCTATTTTTGCGCCTTTTTTGCGTAATTTTTCTATTGTCGGCATACTTTGCTGTATTCTGAAGGCGTCTGTAATTTTTCCGTCTACAATTTGTACGTTAAAGTCATCACGCAATAAAACAAATTTATTTTTTAAATCGAGATTATCAATCGTTCTTAGTTCCATGTTTTATCCTTTCCTTTATCGGTCCAAAACTTTTTCTATAATGTTCGTTTATACCATATTTATCAATTGCTTGCAAATGGGAAGCTGTCGGATATCCTGCGTTCTTATCCCAGTTATATTCAGGATAGCTTTTTGAAAGATTTTGCATAATTTTATCGCGAGTTTCTTTTGCTATTATTGATGCGGCAGCTATTGATAAAGACTTTGAATCTCCTTTAATAACAGGTGTTCCCGTTATGTTTCGAGGCAATTTGTTCCCGTCTATTAAACAAAACTCTGGTTCGTAATTAAGTTTTTTTATTGCACGTGTCATGGCAAGAAGCGATGCCTGTAAAATATTTATTTCATCAATTTCAGCGGGGCTGCATTCTGCGCAAGACCATATTGTATTGTTTATAATCCAATCATATGCTGCCGCGCGCATGCGTGGTGTCATTTGTTTAGAGTCGCGAATTATTACTGGAATTTCTATATCTCTGTTTGGAAATATTACTGCTGCCGCTACAACTGGCCCACAAAGAGGGCCTCGACCAGCTTCATCAACACCGGCTATAAATTTATAATCAAGTTCGTTTTCAATTGAAAAATCTGGTGTAGATTTCATTTTATATAGCCATACGATCTTGAATTTGTTTTTGAACGTATTCGTCTTCGCTGTTATACAGTGGCCATTGTGATTCTGCCAATTCCTTCATAGAGGTTAATGGTTGATTTAATCTTGCGCGATATAACCACATATTTGACATTACTCTTTTTATATAGCTGCGCGTTTCGTATGCAGGGAAACTTTCTATGTAAAGCAATGGGTCGTATGTATCAAACGTTTTTTCAAATTTGACAAGTGTTCCCATCCCTGCGTTATATGCTGCAAGCATTTTTATTATGTTGTTGTTTATGTTCGGATGAGATAACAAATCTACGATATATTGCTGACCAAGGAACATGTTATGTTCTGGATTTGACATATCCATTTCAGATATATCTACTTTGTTTTCTTTTGCTACTTTTTTAGCTGTGCTTGGCATAAGCTGCATAAGACCGTTTGCGCCAGCGGTTGATTTTGCTGTCGTTCTGAAGCCACTTTCTTGCTTCGTTATTGCTAATAAAAGTGCACGATCTATAGACCAACCACCCATTGGTTCCCAGTCTGGTAATGGATATTGTGCTGAATAAATTATGTCGTCATCGATTTCTAGAATACCACGGTCTTGTATAACGCCGGATGCTTGGATAGATACACGTGGCAGACCATAAACCGTTGCTACAGAGTTTATAGCGTGCAAAGTTCTGTCGCTTACTTTTGATGTAATCATATATTTTAAATATTGTTCTGCGCGATCTTTCTGGTTTACTTGTAATAAAGCCAGCGCAATTTTTCCGTATTTAGATTCGCGCAGTACATCAATGTCTTCATCTGTGCAATCTTGTTCAAAAAATTCGTATTTTGGTGTGTCACCCAACATTGTAGATGCAAGGGCTCCGTAAAAAGCCATTGGGTGTGCGGCCGCTATTTTCCAATATTTTTTTGCTTCGCTTCGCTTCCCATCCATGTCTGCTGCACGGCCCGCCCAGAAAGCAGCTTCGGTCTTTCTGGCGTTGTTTATTTGTTCTAGTTTTAATATTTGACTGAAATATTTTTCACTTTCATCAAATTTTTCTTCTTTGAAATATAGCAAACCCATTGACCACAGACCATATTCTGATTTTGCGTCTGATGCGACAAAGCCCCATTTTTTTGCAAGCTCAAATTCTCCGTTCGTATAGTATATGAAAGACAGTCTGCCGGCCAGTCTGCCATAGTCAGATTCTGTTAATTTCTTTTTAAAAGAAGGGTCTTCTAATATAAGTCTGGCTGTTTTTGTAGCGCCACTTCTTATTGCACGTTTAAATTTGTTTATATTCGTATTTGTAGTACCTGTATATTTTTTAGCTGTCCAGGTTTCCGATTGTGCAGTTTCTATTGATGCGCCACCGCTTATAGTGCGCGGTATTTTTGCGCTGCGTACATCTGCCTTCTTTATCTTCGCAAGTTTTACCATTCTATCTGCGCCAGGCATATCGTAATATTTTTGCATCCAATCTGCAATTTCCTTGCCTTTTGTATGATATGTCTTAGAAATGTATCTTTGATACAAAACCTCATTCATTAATAACTTGTCGGAAAGTTGCTTTTCTAATTTCTGAGCTGCGCTAATCTCTTCTTCGGATTGCAGCAGGAATATTTGTGTGTAAAGACTTGCATCTGCGTCTGTTAATACGTCTATGTTCGGTAAATCCGCAGCACATACCGAAAGCGGCAAAAAGATTGCTATTAAAAATGTGAATATTTTTTTCATGTTAGTTGCTAGAATAAAGATGTTTTTGGTAAATCACAAACAGCTGCCGCTTCATCTGCTTCTGGTATTTGACTGATTATCTTTTTAAAATCAGATATTTTTGAAAATTTACGATATACAGATACAAAGCGTACAAACGCAATTGGGTCAAGGTTGAGTAAAGAATCTGATACCATTTGACCGACCATAGTGCTTGTTACTGTATCATCGGCTGTTTCTGTTTCTAATCTACGATGAATAGATGTTACAAGTTTTTCAATTTGTTCGTCCCCAACGTCACGGTTACGACAGGCTAGCTTTATACTGCGACGCAATTTTTCGCGGTCAAAAGCCTCAAGCTTGCCGCTGTTTTTGCGAACCATCAAGTCCCGCATCTGTACGCGTTCAACAGTTGTGAACTTTGCCCCACACTGATTGCAAACACGACGACGACGAATAATCGCGTCTTCAATGTCTGGTCTGGAGTCTGTAACGCGACTGTCAGTAGAATTACAATATGGACATCTCATAATCATATAATGTAGCAATCAAATTCCTAACTGTAAAGCAGAATTTACAAATGCAACTTTTTCTAAAAAAATGACGTTTTTATAAAAATCAAGTGTTTTATTTAAATTTATGTGCTTGGGGTCGGCTTTTTAATAGGTGCTTTTTATGGTAAAATGTATTTCGAGACCAGAGAGAGATGGAAAAATATTTAAATAAGATTTTAACAGGCGATTGTATCGAAATAATGCGCGGAATCCCCGATGCTTCTGTAGATGCTGTCTTTGCGGATAGCCCTTATAACTTGCAGTTAGGTGCAAAGACTTTATACAGGCCGGAAGATCAAACTGCTGCACGTGCAGTTAGAGACGCTTGGGACAGTTTTGAAAGTACAGAAGAATACGATGCTTTTACACGTGCGTGGCTTACAGAATGCAAGCGTGTGCTTAAACCAGATGGAGCAATGTGGGTTATCGGAAGTTATCATAATATCTTTCGTGTAGGTGCTATTTTACAAGATTTAGGTTTTTGGATTTTAAATGATATTGTTTGGGTGAAAACTAATCCAATGCCAAATTTCCGTGGAACAAGATTTACTAATGCTCATGAAACTTTAATTTGGGCAGTCCCACGTAAAACGGGTAAGTACACATTTAATTATGAAACAATGAAAAAATTAAATGGTGGCAAGCAAATGCGTTCAGATTGGGATATTAATATATGTCTTGGTGAAGAACGTGTTAAAGGACAAGATGGTAAAAGCTTGCACAATACTCAAAAACCTATGGATTTGTTGCGTCGTGTAATTTTGTCTTCTACAAAAGCAGGTGACATAATTTTAGATCCTTTTGTAGGAAGTGGTACTACGGCTGCCGTTGCCAAAGAATTAGGACGTAATTTTATTGGTATTGACCGTGAAGAAGAATACGTAAAAGCTGCGCAAACACGTGTGGAAAAGGTTGTGCCGGTAGATTTGTCAGAAATAGAGGTTGCAGCACCAAAGCGCGAAGAAGTTCGTGTTGCATTCAAAGAATTAATAGAAGCTGGATTGTTGTATGTAGGCCAGACGCTTGTAAGCCCGCGCGGAGAACGCGTCATGATAACAAGAGATGGCATGTTGACGCACTCTTTGCATGGCAAGGCATCTATTCATGTTATGGCGGCAAAGTTGCAACATAGTGTAAGTTTTAATGGCTGGGATTATTGGTCTGCTGAAAAGCGTGATGGTACTTTGGTTCCTATTGACGAACTGCGTAAGTATATCCGTGGTATAAAGCAAGATATGAAAAAAGCTGCTTAATTTTTATAAAAAGTCCGCGTTTTGCGGCTTTTTTTATTGTGGTGCTTGTTTTTGGCACTTTGTTTCCTTATATATATGATAAATTCGCGAATCGGGTTTTTGTATGATATAGTTTAGGTTGTAAATATAAGGATTTTATTATGGCTTTAATTCCAATGGTTATAGAAGAATCACCTCGCGGGGAAAGGTCTTTTGATATTTATTCTCGTTTGCTGCGTGATAGAATTGTTATGATTAATGGGCAGATTGAACCGACTATGGCAAATTCAGTGGTTGCTCAGTTGTTATTTTTGGAATCTGAAAATCCAAATGCAGAAATTTCTGTTTATATAAACTCTCCTGGTGGCGACGTTTCCGCAGGTTGGGCAATTATGGATACAATGCAGTATATAAAAGCACCGGTTTCAACTATTGGTATGGGCTTGGTTGCATCTATGGGCTCTGTTTTGTTGGCGGCAGGTGAAAAAGGTAAAAGATTTGTTTTGCCGAATACTCAAATTATGATACATCAGCCGCTTGCTGGTGCAGAAGGTCAAATTACTGATATGGAAATTCGTATGAATCAATATCAGAAGAATAAAAAAACATTGATAAAGCAAATGGCTGAATTTACAGGACGTAAAGAGAAAGAGCTGTTTGATGCAATGGAACGTGATAATTGGATGGACCCAGAAGAAGCTAAGAAATTTGGCTTGATAGATGGTGTGTTGAAAAGAAAATAATTAATTTTGTCCGTATAATTTCAGGGAAGAAAATATGAGTGACGATAAAATAAAATCTACAGAAGAACAGCAGAATGCTAATAACCCACAGTTTTGTAGTTTTTGTGGTAAGGCTGTTTATGAAGTAAAGAAGTTGGTTAGTGGTCGTAACGTTTGTATCTGTGATGAATGTATAAATCTGTGTAATGATATTATGGCAGATGATATGCATGGCGATATGAATAAAGATTCAGCAAAGTTGCCAACCCCACGTCAGATATATGATTTCTTGAATGAATATATTATCGGACAAGATGAAGCAAAACGTACGCTGTCGGTTGCTGTTTATAATCACTATAAGCGTCATACAGTTGCGCTTTCTTCGAAAGTAGAAATACAAAAGTCTAACGTTTTATTAATTGGTTCTACGGGTACTGGAAAAACATTGTTTGCACAAACTTTGGCAAGAATATTAGATGTTCCTTTTGCTATTGCTGATGCGACAACGTTAACAGAGGCAGGATACGTAGGTGATGACGTAGAAAGCGTTTTAACGCGTCTTTTACAGAACGCTAATTTTGACGTAGAAAAGGCAAGCAAAGGAATTATCTATATTGATGAAATAGATAAAATTTCTCGTAAGTCTGAAAATCCGTCACTGACCCGCGATGTTTCTGGCGAAGGTGTTCAACAGGCTTTGTTGAAACTGATTGAGGGTACTGTTGCCAATGTTCCAGCCGGTGGGGCAGGGCGTAAACATCCTGGTGAAGCAACTGTTCAATTAGATACAAGTAAGATTTTATTTATTTGTGGCGGTGCTTTTGACGGATTGAATAAGATTATAGGAAACAGAACTAATGCTCGTTCAGGAATAGGTTTTGGTGCACATGTAGAATCTAAGAAAGAACGCGAAGAAAAAAATAATCTTGCAGAAGTTCAGCCAGAAGATTTGGTTAAATTCGGTATAATACCAGAATTAGTTGGTCGTTTGCCAATTATAACAACCTTGAAAGATTTAGATGAAGATGCGTTGGTAAAGATTTTGACGGAACCAAAGAATGCTGTTGTAAAACAATTTACGGCGATGCTGGAAATGGACGGCGTAAAATTGAATATTACAGATGATGGTTTGCATGAAATCGCAAAGATGGCTGTTGCTAGAAAAACAGGTGCACGTGGTTTACGTAGTATATTGGAAAAATTATTGTTGCAACCTATGTTTGAGGCACCAGAAAAAGAAGATTTAGAAGAAATTGTTATAGATAAAGATGTTGTTTTAGGAAATAAACAGCCAGTAGAAATAATGAAAGGAAATAAAAAAGAAGCCAAGAAAGCTGCATAGTAAATAAATACCGCCTTTATGGCGGTTTTTTATTTAGAAAAGTTTTTGGTTTATTTTTGTTCGGTATAGTAATCAGATACTATATAGTAGTTTCCCCATTTGTTCAATTCTTCTTCTGTTATTAAGATGATGCCAATAGAATTTGAGTGGCGTCTGATATTATAATAATTTGTTTTTGGAATTGTTGTCGTTGATATCCCTGAGCTATACCCACCAACGCCATATGTGTTAGATATATAAGAAGTATTTGTTGTTATCGTATCATATGTTGTATAAGCGGCTATTTCGTCTGTTGTATTGCTGTCTTGTGCTAATACAGAAAAGTATTTGTATTCTTTATTGTATGCCACTTCTGCTGCTTTTTTTATGCATTCTTCACGGAACTTTAGTTTGGTCCGCAGAGCCATTTCCGAAACAGTCTATGATAAAAATTTTCCCCGATAAATCTAAAGGCAGCCCAATCTCATTTGGTTTTACCTCGGTTATATTTGTTTTTACAGAAGCACATCCAATAAATAATAAAGAAAGTGATATATATACTATTTTTTTCATTGCTTTCTCCAAATTGTTTATAAGCATATTTTATACTTAGTAATATTTCAATAACTTTAATATTGTTTGGTATAATTAATAAAAACATTAAATATAATAAAAAATATCCCTCTGAAAGGGATATTTTATTCTGGTGGCCCTGGTCGGACTCGAACCGACACTCCTTGCAGAACTTGATTTTGAGTCAAGCGCGTCTACCAATTCCGCCACG
>CASEZC010000040.1 GCA_949292385.1 uncultured Pseudomonadota bacterium | reverse complement strand
GGGAATCTGCGTTATTTGATTTTGAATGCAGATTCATCATAATCCACGTGTCGGGGGTTCAAGTCCCTCTCCCGCTACCAGAATTAATAAAAAAACCGGTTTTTCCGGTTTTTTTATTAGAAATTTTCTTTTACTTTGTCGTATCTTTTATGAATGCAGGCAATTGTGGTTTTATGTACTCCTGCTGTTATTTCATAATAAATAAATCTTCCTTCTCGACGAGATTTTACAAAATCGTCGTCATAAAGCTTTTTTAAATATTGTGATACTTTTACTTGTTTTATACCTGTACCGTTTACAATTTCACATACGCAAGACTCGCCGTTGTATACCAAGAATTCTAAAATTCTCATTTTATCGAAATTTGCAAAAAGTTTTATTCTGTTTGCTGCCATTGTTGTGTAATCAACAGGTAAAATTTCTTTGTAACCGTCACGTAAAAATTTTAGCTGGTCTGTCATATGACCAAATAATTTGCGCAGACATACAAAAATACTGGCAGGGTATTCTTCATATATCTCGTAATATATAAATATTCCGCGTCTGTGTGTGCGAACCAGGTTTGAATCGCGCATCTTTTTTAAAGATTGTGATACTATCATTTGTTCTGCATTAACAGCATTTGCAATTGCTGATACAGATGACATTCCGTTTACATCAAGAAATTCAAGTATTCTAAGTCTTAATGGGTGAGCAATATATGTAAGACCGCGTACAGCACGTTCCATAACATCTGCAGGTAATTGTTGTGTTATTTTTATTTCCGGTAAATTTGCGCCCGACATAAAAACCTCTGCTAATTATAAATCTCAGATTAACAATTTTTTTGTATAAGTGCAAATATATTGTTTGACTTTTTGATATATATTAAATATTATATATATTGTTTTATATATGTATTGTTTTTATAATATAAAGGAGAAAGGGGTGAAAGTTTTTTTAGGTAAGTTCTTATTTGCTGGTTTGTTTTTTATACCTTCTGCTGTTTTAGCAAATCCTGCTTGTGCTGTGTGCACTGTTGCAATAGGCGCGTCTTTAGAGATTGCAAGAAGATTAGGGGTTCCAGATTCTGTTGTTGGACTGTGGGCAGGGGCGTTGCTTACTTTGTTAGGATATTGGACTATCAAGTTCTTTGATAAGAAAGGATGGAATTTTTGGGGACGCAATGCTTTGTTAATAGCGCTGTCTGTTTCTATGATTGGTTTTATTTATTTAGGGCAGGTTCCTTATTCTCCTGTTTGGATTTGTGATGTTTTATATATAGACCCTGTTTTATTTGGGACTTTGCTTGGTATGTTTTTGTTTATTTTAACTGAAAAAGTTTACGACTGGATGAAAGTAAAAAATGGTGGGCATGCTCATTTTCCTTTTGAAAAAGTTGTTTTGCCTGTTGTTGTTTTAGCTTTGGTCAGCTGGTTGTTATGTGTTTGTAGTTTTTAATAAAAAAGGGGGACGTTATGGAAAAAATAAAAAGCGTTAAAGAATTTGTTGAAAAACTGGATAGTGCAAAAAAAGTAAATCCTAAAGATTTGTCTTCTGACCAAGACCTGACGATTGGAATTATGAATTTGATATCTATCGAAGAACACTTGATGTTTTCAGGGGCAAAAACAGGTAAGACCGAATTTTATGATTTAATAAATGAAGTTCGTGAACAACGTAAGCAGATGATGCAAAAAATAATACCTTCTTATGAGGGCGAAGTTTGGTGTATATCAAAACATTTGCTGGCTTCATCTATGCGGTTGTTCGAAGTCGGTACCAAAGCTTTGGCAGCTGGAAATAAAGTAGATGCATATGATTTGTTTGACAGATCTTACAATTTATATTGCATATTCTGGGGACTAAATATGGGAATGTTGAATGGCGGTGATGTTAAGTGGGTAAAAACACCAGCTGTTAAGACAAAAGAATTAGAACAAGAAAAAAGCGATGATTTAGAAGAAATTAAATTAGACTCATCAACAAAAGTGTCTAAATTAAAGAATTGGGTAAAAAACGCCGTTAACTGCTGTATAGAGTAAATGGAGAAAGTTATGAAAAAGTCGTTGCTTTATATTTTTTGGGCTTTTATAGGCGTATGTTTATTATCTGGTTGTGATAAAGGTAACGAAGTAAAGTTAGAATCAGATAAAATATATTTCTTTTACCAGTCTACCTGTCCACATTGTCATCATGCGTTGGAATATATAAATCGTGCTGCCCCTGATGTAACATTAGAAATGTTTTCTATAGAAGGGGAAGGGCGTGATTTATTTATAGAATGTGCAAGAAAGTTTAACTTACCGCGTAATTCTATCGGAACGCCTCTTATCTGTATGGGAGATAATTATATAATGGGTTGGTCACAATCTTATGAAGTTTTATTTGATGAGTATGTGAAACCATATAAGATAAAATGAGATATCTTTATTTGTTGGACAATCCCGCTATTTGCGGGATTTTTATTCTTGATTTTTAGGGCAGAAACCTTATAATTGGCGGTACGGATGCCCTAATAGTCTAGTGGTAAAACACGTCCTTGGTAAGGACGAGTCGCAAGTCCGATTCTTGCTTAGGGCACCACTAAAGAATTC
>CASEZC010000039.1 GCA_949292385.1 uncultured Pseudomonadota bacterium | reverse complement strand
GCGCCACAAGGCCAGTAGGCGCCCCCCTAGTTCCTTTAGAAAACGGAAACACAATGCAACCATTACAAACAGCAAGAGTTTCTGGAACCATTGCCCATAAAATTAAAGACGCAAATTTAAAATTCGCATACTTTGACAGTTTCGGCCGGGCTTTTAGTGCTAATTTATCCGACAACATTTCTATAATCAATCCAGGTAGGGGGATCCAAAAACTTCGCGAAAAAAACGAACTTGCAACTTTTTCTTTAAACAATCTAGAATTTGGTTTTAAAAATGAAGATATTATTTTGGGCAACAGTTTTCTTCAAACCGAAGAAAATAATATTTTAAGTTTTATTGGTACTTATAATGAAATATATATAGGCAACATAAAACTATTCCAAAGAAGCCGCTTAGGGATTACGGCACCTAAAACAACCATAGATTCTATGATAACGAAATTTTCAAACATATATACTGCATCATTTAACCTAGGTGCAAAAATCAATGATTGGGAATTTTCATTTGCAATTCCAGATACAATTATATCCGGCAATATGGAACTAAGACTACCGGTTGGTCGCGCCACAAACAGAGATATCATATATAAAAATTATTTAATAAACTTGTGCAGCATACCTTCTATAGAATATTCTATTTCATATAAAAATTTAACGGCTAGTTTTATAGACAACCCATATGGCAAAGACGAATTTTTTATAATGGCAAAAGGAAATATAAAATTCTAAAAGAACAGTATATTTAAAAAAACACATAAAAAAACGGGAACATATTGCCAAACACTTAGTTTAATTTAAACTTTGTTATATAATTAAAAGATATGCCTAATATCAAATTACTTCCATATAAATCGGTCCCTCTTGCTTTTGCCAATCTATATTGAACATACGGTCCCATTGTAAATTTACCCCACAGGTTTGTATCTAATCTTATAACCGCACTAAAATCACGTTCCAAATCAGTAGAAATATATCTTGAATAATCAAAATATTCACGATAATAACCATCTAAAGAAAATTTTACACCTTTACGAACAAGATATTCTAATCTCCATCCTAATTCCGCCCCCAATTTACTGCTTTGCTCATGCGCATATGTAAAATCATATTCATGTATACCCGTTAAATATAAGCTTTTTATTATTTTATGATCAAATAAAGATATACCTGCGCTTGATCGAAGAATATTTTGTCTTGGTGATTCTGTACTATCTGCAAATTGTGTTTCATAAGCGCCACGAACTGTCGGACCAAATTTTAATTTTTGAAATTCCCAGCAAGCATAAGAAACATCGCTAGAAAATAAAATCTTATCAGCGTTTTCATCGGTTGTTTCTGGGGCGTTATAAGGTTTTAATGTTGTTTTACCATATTCCATAAACAAGCTATTATCCCATTTAAATTTATTTTTCGTATACTCTAGTATCGTATCAAAAACGCCTTTTATATAATCTTGGCTTGTTGCATTCAAAGCAGAAATTGGAGAATCGGCATATTCTGCGGCATTACTTACCTGAGTTTTTGACATATCAAGCCCTATACGCCGTATAGACAACACCAATTTTGTTTCATTCTTTTTTGCAATTTCATCTGTCTCGGCAAAAGCCACCTGCGAAAAAGATAATACACATAAAAAAAATACTAATAAAAATTTCACAATGATACTCTTCAAAATGACAAAAAACTTATATATTAAAACATTTATAAGTCAAGCAATAATAATAGAAAAGCATTATTTCCATATCCGTAACACACCATCTTGATCGTAATAACGCCACCCATTCTCGCCTATTGCAATTGTAAAATTGCTTCTATTTGATACGGGGACTTCTACTGTTACTTGATTTCCATTTATATATTTCGTTGCTAAATCAATTCCCTCTGATCTTGCAATTTGTTTTAGCTCCACCCAATTAGCAACCTTGTCTGACATAACCACCTGCACGACAAAAACATCCCCAGAAACATCATCTGGCAGCCAATTTTGGACATTGTTATTAGTTAACCACTGTTTTGCCACAGCCCTATCAATATCCATTGTAATATTTGCAGAATATGTTGTATCAGACTGCTTCTCGCCATCAATACTAGATGAAGCAACCAAATTCGTCAAATCAGTACTTGATGAATTTTTTAAAACTTCATTTAACTGATCTGCATTTGAATATTGAGATAAAATATCAGATATTATTTGTCGTCTTGCTTCATCAAAAGCCATATTTTTAGCAGTAGCTGCTGTATCACTTGTAATATTTACAGAAACGGTACCAGACAACGTACCAGCCCAGCAAACCGACGTCAAAAAAAGACAAAAAACACCCATTAAAAAAGATTTCTGCATAAACATAATTTTCTAAACTTTATTAAAATATTGCATTTACCCCGACACGTATACCCATAGATTTATAAAAAGATTCTATCTCTCCGCTAGCAGAACAAACCCAACCAGGACATTGTTCTTCCAAGTTTTTAATGCTGATCGCTTCCTTACTACCTGTATCAGGATCCAACATTGCAGTTTCGTTATTAGAATAATCAGCCAATATTTCATTCCATCTATCCGTATAATATGCTTGATTCAAATAAGTTTTTGCATCTGCATCACTAACAGAATAATAATCATAAGTTAAGCCTATGGATAAAGCCACAGAATTAGTTATCGCTGTCGTCCAATTCGCCCCAAGTCCGAAATGTAAAGCGCCCCCTATTCCTGCTTCATCCTCTACACTCTTTGGGTGTTGCCAATCTATACGATATGGTTGATCTCCGGTGGCATTATAACCTGGCAACCCAAGTTCCATTCTAGCATTCACTGCATTATTTTGATTTATTAAATAATCTAAATCCAATGCAATATAAGGTCCCATCCATGTAACATCATAAGAATGACTTATACCAGATAACTCATAATAAAAAGTATCTCCTGGACTTATACCATCCAATCCAGCCGAATCTAAAATATCCCAAAAACCATCTTTGTTATCATCGGTTGGATACCATAAAATTACAGGGTTTGTTTCTCCAGAATAATGCAATGTTATAATAGGAAGACACTGAGTTTCACCGTTCCCGACATCTATACATTGAGTAGTATCTATATTCAAGCCATAATTTTTCTTTGTTTCTAATTTATATTTAAAATATCTAAAACCAACAGAAGGCGTTATTTTAACATTACCAACTTTAAAAAAATCCTCTATGCCCAAGCCAACATTAAAGCCCAGCATATTACCGCCTTCACTGGTTCCGATAGACAATGCTCGCCCCATTTCGTCACCATACACAGTATTATCGTCCCCATTTATCCATTGAGAAATAAAGAACCCCCCATTAGTAACGTCATCATCTACCATAGTTGTTTCCCCAGCCTGCATACCGTACTTAATTCCGGCATCAACAGCGACTTTAGTATTTCCCATATCAAAAGTATACCCACCAGTAATATCCAAAACGTTCCAAGAAACATTATCATAATGCAAAATACTGCCAGATTCTTTCATATCAAACTGCCACATTGCAGTTTCTCTTGACAGCCCGGCATTTAACCAGAAGCCTTTTTTTGCGCTTACGTCCACACTATTTGCATTTGAAACCGTCTTAACCTGATTTAATTGAGACGAAGTCGCCCCAGAAGCAGTGGTATAACGCGCAGTTGAATAAGATGGAGTTGTATATTGCCCAGAATTTCGCCGTTGAGCATAAGTTTGTGAAGAATATCCTTGTTGCGAGGGCTGATAATAATTTGTATATCCAGTATAATAAGTTCCGGCTGCTTGTGCGGCAAATGGAACGAACAAAGCAATTAATGAACTTTTTACATTCAACTTTCTCATTATTCTTTTTCCTCTTATTAATATCAAAAATATTTTATCATAAAAATGTTGAAAATAAAAATGCTTCTTTGTAAGATTTATCTCCGTTGCGGATATGGCGAAATGGTAAACGCGCAGCACTAAGGATGCTGTGGAGAAATCCTTGGGGGTTCAAGTCCCCCTATCCGCACCAAAAAAAGCACAAAAATTTAAATAAATTATTTTTTCTTCTTGCCCGACTTTTCAAAAATCTGATAAAATAGACACGTCTAGACATGAAAGGAAAGAAACTGGCTTTTTCAGCAGTGCTTGGGCTGTTATTATCATTAAATAACACCTATGCAGAAAGTGAAACTGACGCTGCGCGTGCAGCGACGTTGCGCAGTACTGCAACCACAGTTGTATCAAACCGTCAAAAAAGCTCTGAAACACAATCCACACAAAACGTTGTAAACTCTGGAATCAGCAGAACGACAACAAAAACAGCCAGCGCCCCACAAGCAACAAACCAATCACGAAATATAACCTCAAGAACTGGTAACGTTGTTTCACGCGACAGCAATGTTGTCACACGCGACACAGACGACGCTTCAAATCAACAAATTTCTGCCAGAACTACATCTAACGTGCAAGTTAGAAGTACTACCAATCAAAAAACAACGGTAAATAATACGAATACATCACGTTCAGCGACAACGGCTCGCAGCGCTAATTCCATCTCGCGCGCTAGGACAGTTTTACCGAACACTTCAACATCAACCACTGGTCGCAGTGCATTAACAATATCACGTGCAGGTGCAACACCTAGGGCTGCATCTAATTTAAAGACCGAAATTAACAGTGTTCGAAGCAGTCTGACCACGAACGCAGGCAGAATAAGTCGTAGTGCCGAAACTGCCGCGGAAGAAGTTTTAAGTCGCAATTACGACAAATGTCGCGAAGTTTATAACAGCTGTATGGATGAATTTTGCGCTAATAAAGACAACCAATTAAAACGCTGTGCATGTTCTGCCAGAGTAAACGAATTTGATAATGTAAAAGCCCAGCTTGCAGAAGCCGAAGATAAGATGTTGGACTTCAACCAGCGTTTATTAACCGTCAACATGGACAAAGAAGATGCAGAAGCGCTATTTGAAGCAACCGAAGGCGAACTTGCATTCAATCAAGAAGATACATCTGAATCCAAAAAGATGTTAGATGAAATTGCAGAAAAACTTAATACGACTTTTGACGACAGCAATTTCAATCAAAATTTATCTCCTATATCGTTATCATTAAATGCAGATGCTGCATTTGACAGTGTAGATTCCATGTTTGGTTCTTCTACCGTTGCTAAATCTGGCACAGACTTATACGCAGCAGCATTGCCTATATGTCGAGAGATGGCACTAGAAGTATGTTCACAAGAAGACTTAGATATCGCAGAAAGCGGATATCAGATGCTAATTGAGCAAGATTGTAATACGGTTGCAAAATCTTACGAGACTCAAAAAGACAAAGCCGTAGAAAAGATACGCGAAGGCAGCGCATTATTAGACATGTCCCGTCTTGACATATATCAAAAGCGTAATTCTGATGACATACTTACATGTAAGAAAAAAATGCTAGACATGTTAACAGAGTCTTCTGTTTGCGGTGACAATCTTGAAAAATGCTTAGATATCAGTGGAAAATATATAGACCCGTCTAGTGGCGAAGCAATATTAACGACACAACTTGCTGACCTTGGTACATTGATAACTAGACCAAGCGACAATCAAAAATGGACAAAAGTTCCAGGAAACGAAAAATTCGTTTCTTACTTAGATTCAAAGAAAAAATATCTAGAACCTGCGATGGAAAACTGCCAAGACGTGTCCGATTATGTATGGGACTTGTTTATAGAAGACGCGCTGGCACAAATAAAACTTGCACAAGAAAGCAAACTGGAAGAAGTAAGACAAAGTTGTACAACGCTTACCACACAATGCTTGGCAGACACTGCCGAATCGATAGAAGACTTTGATGCACGTGCATTATCAATTTTTGGTGTAGAAGCCGACAAAACGGTACGCGAAATGTGCGCCGAAGTAACTAATGCATGTACCGCCCTGCTTGACACTATGGGAGACGGCGAAGAATGGGGCGATGGTATGACGGAAATCGCAACAGATAAAACTTACGAAACAATACTTAGCACGTGTCGTGAAGTTGGTCGTGCATGCATAATCCAATCCTGCAAATCGGTTTCCGGAAACTTTGGCTTATGTGAAAATATACAAACGTCTGTTAACAGAAAATCTATTATTAATCGTACGGCATGTTGGGACGAAGTTGTAAAGTGTGTAAATAGTGCTGGTGAAGAATCTATAAACAAAATCATCACCCAAAAAGAATCTATACTAGACGACAATAACGCATTTTACACCGAGTTATACGGTAAGGACTTTGATATAACGAACCAGTCTAATTATAGTACAGCAAACAACTGCTTAACAACAAAAGACGGTAATTGTGTATTTGATATTTGCGAAAATGAATGCGGCTTAAATGTAGAAGAAGGCAAATACACAAGTTTGGATAGCCCAAATTGTAGAGCATGTCGTTTAGCTGAACGTGTATGGGGCAACTGTGAATCACACCCGACCACAAACTTAAGTTCTACAGATGTACACAATAAGATAAAAATGCCTACAAACGGTGACGATACATTATTATCTTGGTTTGCAAAGAATACGAACACACAAAACGCAACCGACAGCTGCCGTGATACATCATGCGGACCAGGCTATGTACCAAAATTGGATGAATCAGGTTCCACAATATGTATTCCACAAGGGCTAATGACAGACGATGGATTCATGTGTCCAAGTTCTACGCCACAAATTACAATAGACCAAAACCAAACCATGACCAACTGCTGTTCTACAGGTGACAATGAAGCCCCCGGATTTTTGGATGTATATGGTGATTGTTGTTTAAATGGAGATAGAAAAGCAAACATAACCGATCTTTATTGGAGCATATCAAGCACAGACATACCTGGAAAGAATGGATATATAAAACCTAACGGGTCTAGTTTTATAATTAGGCCTGGTGACAATAATAGAAAGGGTTTATGTTTACCCAAAGGTTCTAACCCTAAATTCATGTTTGCGAGAATAAAAAATACAGAATATGAATTTTATCTATGTCTAGGCAACATAACTTATGGGGATTCTTTAGGGGAACAATTAGCAGAATTTCCAAATGGACGTACAATATTCTGCGATGGAGAAATAGTCGTTGCCAAGCGATATGGAGAATGGACAGATCCAAGCTTGTCTGGGAACATAACACATGCAAAAGAATTTCCAGGATTCGCGAATCTAAACTTTTATTATCGAAATACGGGCGGAATAATTTGTAAAGCACGTTATGAAGAAAGACCGGGTTCACCGAACAGTTACTTCTGGAATTTTGAAGACAGCAGTAATGCTGCATGCACACTGAAATCAGGCCAATTTGCTAACTATATTTGTGATTATAGTCCACCAGAATAAAAAAAGATTGACAAAAAGGAACAAAAATAATATTATGTCAATATAAAAAAGCATAAAAACACAGAAAAATGAATAAGAAAGGTGTTTTTTTCCGTTTATTACAAACCGACGGAATCGGGGGTAATAGGTACGGGAAAAAACGCCTTTTTATATTTTCAAACATTTACTGGTCTGGGGGGACTGGTAAATGTCCAAAATGTGTTTTTGCGAATAAACAACGCTAAAAAAGCTCGGGGATTTTCCGGGCTTTTTTGCTTTTATCGGGAAAAATTCCTGTTCCTGATAATAGGAATAAAAAAGGAGTACAAAATGCGCTTTTTAAAAAAAATACCATATAAATTAAAAACGGCACTACCTGCATTGGCACTGGCAGGCGGTGCAATGATGGCATCATGCGAAAAAGAAGAACCAGACTTAGGTCCAACCACAGATGTAGAATATAAGTTTTCAAGTCGTGACATGTACTTATTATTTACTAATGAAGAACATAGTGAATTAAATTCAACACTAAAATACTATATAAATCATCCAGCTGTAAGGACAATTTATTTAACCCCCGCTATTAACGATAGTTATTGGGAAATTATGCCTTCCTATGAAATATCCATATTCAGAAAATATTACATGGAACCAATCATAAATTATTCGCCAAAAATTCGTGGCAAAGGCGATTTTGATTTTAAACCAGGCGAGGCATCAAAGGTACCTAATGACAGCCTGTGGTTTGTTCAAAACGGATGGACAATAAACAAAGCATTACAAAATCAAAAATAAGGGGGCAAAAATGCGCTTTTTAAAAAAAATACCATATAAATTAAAAACAGCATTACCTGCATTGGCACTGGCAGGCGGTGCAATGATGGCATCATGCGAAAAAGAAGAACCAGAAATACAAATTCCACCAATTGATGTAGAAGTAAAATTTTCTTTGAAAGACGCACGTTCTTTATTCGATGGACCATATAGCCCAGAAAGAGGCAGAAGCAAACTAATAGACTATTATATAAATAACCCAGAAATACGAAATATATATATAATTCCAGAAAAAGATACATGGTCTACATGTACTACCACAAGCATAATCGCATTAAAACAAAACACACTGATTCCTGCATTAAGTTTTTCACCAAAAATTCGTGGCAAGGGCGATTTTAATTTTAAACCAGGCGAGGCATCAAAAATACCAGAAGATAGCCTGTGGTTTGTTCAGAATGGCTGGACTATAAATAAGGATTTACAAAAACAACGATAATAAAAACCGACATAACGTCGGTTTTTATTATTTGACATATTTATATAAAAAATGCCAGAATATACTCGGGTATGGAGAATATTAAATTTGTTTAAAATTTTATTTGCATCTTTTCTGTCATTTTTTATGTTTATATCTGCATCGAATGCGGAGGTATGTCTTGCTGGGTACTATATGACAGAGAATGGAATTTGCGAACCATGCGAACCTGGAACATATAAGCCAGACAATGGCAATCACAAATGCACCACTTGTCCAAACCATGATGTTGTGTACACAGCGAACAATACGCTAAAGAGCCAATATTTAACGTTCTATAGTGAAGGAGCTACGATTCCTGGACAATGTTACTATCAAATTGATTGTCCTGTATATTGGTCATCAGACTTCACAGTATCAACATTTACATACTGGAATGGCAGTGATTGTGTTCCTTGTCCTGATAATTACAAATATGTTTATAACGGTGGACAAGTAAATTACTATATAGGAGCACTTTGGAAAGACTCAACTCCAGGGGCTTGTACAAACTGTTGTGAACCAAATATTTACACAATTACATTGACAGCAATAGACCCAGATGATCCAAGTAATAAAAACACACGTATACTTTATGTAAAGTATCGTGTTGGCTTCTCCGAAGATAAAAACTCTACAAATTGGCCAACGGGAATAGACCACGATATTTTACCTACTTTTCCAGCAGAATCTTCTTGGTGGCTAAACGAAACGTCAATATTTAGCGGATATTATAATGAAGAAACAATGATAATAGATGGTAGCGGTGGAACAAGAGCAGGAAACGACCAAATAAAAAGTGATATAGAAGCCAAGGCAAAATTTTATAACGCAGTACAATATACAGTAAACTATAAATACAATGACGAACCTGATGGAACTGAAACACAATCTTGTTACTATGTAAGAGAAGGCAGAAAATGCACAGCCAAGAACTTTAATAACAGTAAATACAGCTTAGGTAATAAAGTATTTGCAGCTTGGTGTTTGGAAAAATCTGGTAATACATGTACAAAAAGAATTGAGGTAGGAGGAGATATTCCAAGACCAAAAAAAACATCAGTTATAGGAAATTTAGATAAACAATCCGTTACATTAACCCCTATTCTAGAGGATTGTCCGGCTGGTTATTATTGCCAAGCTGGTAATAAAACAGCTTGTCCTGGGGGGACAACTTCTGACTCAGGCGCTTCCTCTATTAACGATTGTTATCTTAAAGGCGGGGTAACGCAAATGTGTGGTGTGTTTAATGGAAAAACTCAATGCGCTACATTAGATTCAGGCACAGATAGAATTTATTATTAATTAATATTTATTTTGATAATAACCTCGTTTATTTCCGATAATTCTTTATCCGAGAATTTACCCAGTACCCAGTCAGCTGGATCCATTGGTATATTAAAATCTCGCGGGTGTCCAATTCCTATTCTTATTCTTTTATACTCTTTTCCAATCGCATTATCTATTGATTTTATTCCGTTATGCCCTGCACTGCTGCCGCCAACTTTTTCACGAACTTGCCCCAGTTTTATATCCATATCGTCATGTATTACTATTACGTTTTCCAATGGTACTTTATAAAATGCCACCAGCGCACCAACAGATAAACCACTGTTATTCATATATGTCTGTGGTTTTACAAATATTACTTTTTTACCCGATATATTCTGCGCGCTTGTTAATGCTTGTTTTTCTTTCTTCCAGGTTGCATCTGGCCCCGCCAATTTGTCCACGACCATAAAACCTACGTTATGACGCGTACGAGAATATTCAGAACCAGGATTTCCCAATCCAACTACTAATACAGGTTTATTTTCTTGCATATGTGCCTCTGCTTTTTTTATTATAATATCATAGAAAGGAGATTTTTATGAGATTAAAATATGCAGGTTTTGCAACTATTGCAACAATTTTGTTTATGACACCCGCAGCAAACGCTAATATGTTATTTGACATTTATGCTGGGGTAACCGCAGGTGCTGGTGGTCAAACGCTATATCTTGACGGTGATTATGACAGCAAGTCTGCACAATCATATGGCGCAATACTTGGATTAGACATCCCTTTATTCCGTGCTGAGTTAGAGTATGATTATTTAACTAATCAAGATGCAGACATGCAATTGGCAATGATAAACGCTTATTTCAAATTGCCTGTTCCTGTAATTCATCCTTATATTGGTGCTGGTATAGGCGAAATATTTGACGGAAAAATCAGCGAAATAGACGTAAAATCAACCGTTGCATATCAAGGAATGTTAGGTTTAACGTTTGATATACCTATTCTACCTATAAAAGTTGATGCAGAAGCACGCGCTTTGTATTCTGCGAATGTATACGAATTTAATAACGCATCTCCTGATTTATTTCATTATGACTTGCGTGTAAAATTGCGTTACATATTCTAAAAAAACTGCGAGTAAAAAATGCTGACGTTAATTGACGGTAATTCTTTATTATTCAGGGCCTATTATGGGGTACACAGCCGTTTAACCCGAACAGACGGCACACCAACTGGTGCAGTATACGGATTTTTTAATATGCTACTGCCTATATTGGCGAATGCGAAACAAAACGATTCGTTTGTTTGCGTTTTTGATGCATCTAGAATATCTTTCAGACAAGACATTTACCCTGAATACAAAGCAAACCGCAGCGAAACGCCAGCAGATTTAATTGCTCAATCATATATGGTTCGCGAAGGTGCTGCCGCCATGGGAATGCCAGTTCTATGCATTCCTGGTGTTGAAGCAGACGATGTTATCGCAACTATCGCCCGAGAAAACTGCAACACAACAGATGCAACCCGTGTTATAACAAGTGACAAAGACTTAATGCAACTTGTATCAAATTGCATATTTTTATACGACGGTATGAAACAGAAAGAAATTCGCGAACCACAAGTATTTGAAAAATTCGGTGTCGGCCCAGACCGCGTTATTGATGTACAAAGCTTGATGGGTGATTCTTCCGATAACGTACCAGGAGTTCCTGGAATTGGTCCCAAAAAAGCAGCAGAACTTATAAATCAATTTGGTTCTTTGGACGCGTTGTATGAAAATTTAGAAAAAGTATCAAACGAACGTATCAAGAATCTTTTACGCGAAAACAAAGAAAAAGCATATATATCAAAACAGCTGGTAACATTAAAAGACGACGTAGACTTATCGGGATTAAAAATAGCTCCTTTTATATTTAATACGCCAGCAGCACTAGAATTTGTCCGCAATAAAATAGAAAGCAATTCTTTGGCGGAAAAAATACAAAAACTTTTCCCACTGGAAAATTTTGACGCATCTTCCATACCAGCACCCTTTAAATACGACGGTTCAATCTGCGAAACTCCGACACAAACACAAGAAAAAAACGAATCGAAAAAAGCTTTTAATCAATTCGAAACTAAAACCATAAAAAGCGAAGAACAGCTTGATGAATTTCTATCCGGCGTGAAAGATGTTTTAGCCATTGATACAGAAACAACGGGTCTAAATACACTAACTGACAAAATCGTCGGTATTTCACTGGCAACAGATACATCTCTTGGCGTTTACATTCCAATCAGACATTTGGATTCAAGTAACGACTTGTTTCAATCTGAAACGGTTAGTCCAAATCAATTAAATATAGAAACTGTTTATAAAAAACTTTGGCCAATATTAACGGACAAAAAAATAATAAAAATCGGACATAATTTAAAATATGACTTACATATCTTGTCAAACGAGGGTTGGGACATAAGCAAGATAAATCCAATAGATGACACAATGTTACTGTCATATATATTACATGGAACATTACACAGTCATGGTCTGGATGAACTTGCCATGAAATATCTGGGACATGAAAATATACATTTTGCTTCTTTGTTTCCGCCTAAAACGCGTGATGCAGACATGCACTTTGACAAATTGGATATAGAAAAAGCAACACCGTATGCAGCAGAAGATGCAGTTATATGCCTTGCATTATATAAATTAATGCGCCCAGAATTAGACAAAGATGAAAAACTAAAAAAACTTTATGAAAACTGCGATTTACCATTAATGCCTATATTACTAAAAATGGAACGTAACGGTGTTTTAGTAAATAAAACAGGTCTACAACAGCTATCAAACGTTTTTCATGACCAGTTAAGTAAGCTAGAACAAGAAATATGGAACTTAGCAGGACACGAATTTAATATCGCCAGCCCTAAGCAGCTTGGAACAATTTTATTCGATGAACTTAACCTTACGGCAAACAAAAAGCGTTCAACAGACGCGGACGCACTTAGCGATATAGCTGATGAACATCCTATAATAGAAAAAATATTAAATTGGCGCTCAATTGCAAAGCTAGCCGGGACTTACGCGGACGCATTGCCTCGACAAATTGCATTAGATGGGCGTATTCATACGACATATTTACAAACAAGTACAAACACTGGGCGACTTTCCAGCCGTGACCCTAACCTGCAAAACATACCTATTAAAACAGAATTAGGCGAAGAAATAAGAAAATGTTTTATTGCACCAGAAGGTTATAAATTAATATCTTGTGATTATTCTCAGATTCAGCTTCGTTTATTAGCAGATGTTGCAAATGTACACACTTTTAAAGAAACCTTTAACTCTGGTAAAGACATTCACGAACAAACGGCCCGAAAAATCTTTAATATCGCAGAAGGCAACGCCGTACCCAAAGATTTAAGACGTGCCGCAAAAACAGTGAACTTTTCTATAATTTACGGCATATCTTCATTTGGGCTGTCAGGACAACTTGGCATATCACGGGCTGCAGCGCAAGAAATAATAAATACCTATATGGCAGGATTACCAGAAATAAAAGAATACATAGAAAAAGTAAAAGAATTCGCACAAAAAAATGCGTGTGTTTATACTCCATGGGGTAGAAGAATAGAATTACCAGAAGTAAAGAATCCACGCATGCGCGGTTACGCTATGCGCGCGGCGATTAACGCACCTATACAAGGTTTTGAAGCTGATCTAATGCGTTTTGCGATGGTAAATATAGATAAAAATTTAATTCAACCGAACGCGGATAAAATACGCATGATAATGCAAGTTCACGACGAAATAATATTTGAATGCAAAGAAGAATTTGCGGAAGAATTTGCAAAAAAGATAGAAACAGAAATGGAAAATGTAGCCAAATTATCTGTACCATTGGCTGCTGATTATGTAATAGGAAAATATTGGGGAAAATAAAAAAAGAAAAACATAAAAAAGGAATAAAAAATCCCGCAAAAGCGGGATTAATTTTTTTAGAATCCGAAAACCATTCTTTGCTTTGATTGACGTTTCTTTTCGTTACGAACGGCTTCTTCTTTCAAACGTTTGCGTTTTGTAGTTGGTTTTTCATAACGCTGACGTTCT
>CASEZC010000038.1 GCA_949292385.1 uncultured Pseudomonadota bacterium | reverse complement strand
CAGTAAAGGCAAATCGGCTGAATCCGACATGGCGTCGTTAAAAGCTAACTAAAAACTGAATGGCGATAGAATCGCTGCGAACGACAATGTTCGCCTTGCAATGGCTGCCTAATATGGCGTTGGGTATAGTTGGCAATTGTTAATTATATCCGTTTTTGCTTATTGCGGGGTCGCTGGGTACCCGGCAACAGAAACCCAGCTTTTAATAATTATAATTAAGGAAAAAGGCAAAATTATGTTTGGAAAAATCAAAAAAGTTTTCTTTACTGGTGTTTTTGGTTTGTTGTACTTATCTTTCGTTGCACAAATCGTTTATATCTTGGGTTGGGTACCAGGTGTAGAAAACAAATTGTTGTATCTTGGTATGTTATCAACAGAATGGTTAGTTTTAATTGCTGCTCGTTATTTATCAAAACGTTCAAGCAATAATGCGCAATACAGCAATTACAGCGCACGTCGTCGTTAAAGACTTATGACAACAAATAAATAAATCCCCAAATGCTTGGGGATTTTTTATAATTTATAAGACTTGAAAATTTATAAAAATATTCTATATTTACTTCGCTATGAAACAATATATTTTACCATTTCGCGATTTAATCGTTCACCCAGGTTTAACAGTACCTGTTTACATTGATAACCCTATGTCCGTTGCGTGCATAGAAGCTGCAACTGCTATGGGAAAACGATTGGTTATAACGCCTCAGCACAGCTGGTCATATCCTTCTGAACCAGACGATATTTATGCAATCGGAACCATTGGTGATATTGCACAGGCGTTACGTATGCCAGACGGTGCTTTGCACGTAATAATTCGCACAACAGATGTGGTAAATTTAAGCGATATTAGTATAGAAAATGGATTGTTTACAGCAAATGTAACACCGATAGAGTTTATGGACGACAGTAATACAGAACAAACACTGGCGTTGCGTGATAAAATAGTTGAAAACATGCAACTGTTATCTGTTTCTAAAAAATTTAAAATGGATAAATTGCGTTCTGTCGTACAAGATTATCCAATGCCTGCATTTATTGACTCGGTAATACAAACAGCAGAAATTGACACGGATAAAGCAATAAAGATTTTAGGCACGCCTTCTTGGCATGAAAAATTAGTATTGTTGCTTGAACAGATAAATTTAATGGCTGAAACGGCGAAAATCGAAGATTCTATTAACCGTAGAATTCATCAGCAAATGGAAAATGGACGCCGCGAAGCGATATTGCAAGAAAAAATGCGTGCTATACAACGCGAAATGGGCGAAGACAGCGAAGAAATGGACACAGAAAATGTTCGCAAGCGCATAGAACGTTCTAGCATGCCAGCAGAAGCAAAAGAAAAAGCTTTATCAGAATGGAAACGTATGCGCAGCATGTCACCTATGTCTAATGAAGGCGGGCTGTTAAAGACATATCTTGATGAATTGCTTGCAATGCCTTGGGGTAAAAGTGATAAATCTGAAATCGATTTAAAAACCGCACGTGCTGTTTTAGATTCTCAGCATTCTGGTATGCAGTGTGTAAAAGAAAGAATTTTAGAGCATATTGCTGTTATGAAAAAGACCGGTGGCAATCAAGGAAGCATTTTATGCTTTGTTGGCGCACCAGGTGTTGGTAAAACATCTTTATGTCGTTCCATTGCTGATGCTTTGGGCAGAAAATATCACAGAATTTCTTTAGGTGGCATATCTGATGAAGCTCATTTTAGAGGTCACAGAAAAACATATATCGGCGCCCAGACAGGAAGAATAATGGACGCTTTGAAACGTTGCAAGGCTAATAATCCTGTAATTGTTTTAGATGAAATTGATAAAATGGGACGCGATTGGCGTGGCGACCCAGAATCTGCATTGTTAGAAATATTAGACCCTGAACAGAACAAGTCATTCAGAGACCATTATTTAGAGGTAGATTTTGATTTGTCTAATGTTTTATTTATTGCTACGGCAAACAGTTTGAATATGTCTAACGCATTGAAAGACCGTATGGAAATAATAGAAATTCCTGGATACAGTGAAGACGAAAAAGTACAAATTGCACGTGAACATTTAATTGAGCGTGCGGCAAAAGACACTGGTTGGAATGTTGATAATATAATAATTTCTGATGACGCCCTGCGCCATATAATAAGAAATTATACAACAGAACAAGGTGTTCGTGAGTTACAACGTGAACTTACCGCGATTCTTAGACGTTCTTTGCTGGAAAACGATGGCGAAGATGTAAAAACAGAATTTACACCAGCAAAAATAGACGAATTATTATCTATAAGGAAAACAGCAGGCATGTCAAAGCGTATAGGCTTTGGGCTTAATGTGTAATATTAAACAAAGAGAAATAGTATGAAATTTTTTGAAAAATATAATCTTTATAAGAAAATTCAATCTAACAACAGTAATATAAATTTTACTAATCATTATTTATATCATGCTTTTGAAACTGTTATAGACGGCAAAACAGAAGTTTTCTCAGAAAAAAGATTCCCTAACTATTCAGAAGAAAGCGAGGTAAAATATTATATAACTGTAAAAAACGATAAAAAAACAGTTGCGTATGAAGGACTTTTTGCTCGTATTATTCACTCTTTGCTTGAAAAAAAGTATTCTAAATTAAACGGGAAAAACAAATGATTTTTACTATTAATAGTTCCAATAACGGTTTAGATTTTTTATTAGACGACAAGGTAAAGCACGTAGACACTTCTCGTCAGTCGTTAGACTTGCCAACTAGTGCCGAACAATTTTTAAATGAATGTGGTGCAAAATGGTCTGACTTATCTGCAATAGGTGTTGTCGTTGGACCTGGAAGTTTTACCGGAATTAGATTAGGAATAGCATACGCAAAAGGTTTATCAATGGGGCTTAATATACCAGTTGTTCCCGTAAATGCTTTTGAGCTTTACTTGGCAGAATACCCAGATGCGTTTGTTGCAATAGATTCTGGCAAAGGTGATTTCTTCGTTGCAGCAAATGGTTTAGAACCTTGTATTATGACGATAGATGAAATAGAAACAAAACAAATGGAATGGAAAAGAACAGTTGGTCACAAACCTTTCGATTTGCAATTTGCTACTGATATCATAAAAAATAAAATGCTTAAAGAAATCGAGCCTGTAATACCAATGTATTTAAAGCCAAGCTATGCAGAACTAAACAAGAAATGATAAATCAAGAAAAGTTCTTATCCTATATCGAGTATTTATATCGTACAAGTGGTAATGATGCTGTTCGTACATCAACTTCAAATCAAACTATTCATAGTATAAATATTGAAAATTTTAATTTCGTTTCTGTTCATGTAAAAGCGAACCTATTACCAGAAACATTTATTATTGATATAAAAAACAATAAACGTATTGAATACTTGCCAACGTTTTATAGTGATAGTTCTGATTTGGCAAAAAATCTTTTTTATCATCTTGAATCTGTTTCTGAACAAATGAAAAAAACGATTCCTTTATCAACCAACCATAAATTAAACTTGGTAGAAATTATAAATAAAAACAAACATAACATAACTTTTAAGCATCTTGATATGGGAAGCGATTTTATAAACCAATGCAAAATAGTTTCTGAAAAATTAAATATATCTGCTTATGAAGAATTTAACAGTTGCTATAAGAATTATATTTATCGTGTGTCTGTAAAAAATTCTAACAACAATATAGCTTTCCCGACAAACTATAATAGTGTAAACAGCAACGATTATAAATTTGCACATCAAATTTTCAACCAAATGAGGTCTTATGTTAAATAATATAGCAGAACTTCATAAACTTTGTTTTCCAAACAAACCATGGTCTGAATCAGATTTTGCAGACCTTAAGAAGTCTGGCTGTGAAATTATAGCCAGTCAAAACAGTTTTATTGTTTGGCGACAGGTATTGGACGAAGCTGAAGTAATAACAGTTGGGGTTCATCCACAGGCTCGTTCTGGTGGCATAGGCACTGCACTATTAACCATTATGGAAAATGAAGTAAGAAAGAAAAACGGTAAAAAGATTTTTTTAGAAGTTGCAGAAAACAACCTCCCTGCCCGTTCTTTATATGAGAAAAATGGTTATGTTAAAGTTGGTTTGCGACCAAAATACTATGACGGAATAGACGCCATAATGATGGAAAAAGTTTTATAAATTATTTTTCGTTAATAAAATCTATTACTCGATTATCAAATATAACGTCACGATTTCTTAAAGGCGACATTATATGAATATCTTTTGCAGAACGTGTACGCGATAATGCAACATATGTTTGTCCGTGAGCAAATGCACCACGCGATATATCAACGACGACATTATCAAGAGTTTTTCCTTGTGCTTTATGTATCGTCATCGCATAACCTAAATTTAATGGAAACTGTTTGAAACTGCCTATTTCGTTTTCCATAAGCCTGTCATTTTCATCCCGCACATATTCTATTTTGGACCATTTTTCTGGTTTAACGGTTACTATATCATGACTCAAATTTAATAACTCTACTTGTATTTCTTTTGCACCTAGATTACGCACAATACCCATAGAACCGTTATGCCATTTATCGCCATTTTTTACAAACACTACCAAAGCACCTACTTTTAATATCAATTCCATTGGTGCCGGAACGTCTTTTTCTTGAAAATTTCCAGACAAATCACCCCTGTACAATATTTCTGGAGCATCTATTTCAGCCAGCCTATTTGCGTTTATTCTTTCTGCAACAGCTCTGAACGGAGTTATTAATACCGCGTTCTTTCTCCGTTCTTCGTCTTCTATTGCGCAGTGGTTAAAAAATTCTAATGCGGTTAAATCATTATTCCTTAATTTTTTTAAATTATCCAACAGAACACTGTCGCTTTGACGATAAACCAAATCAAAATCATACCTTAAAAAATTTGCACGTTTAAAAACATTACTATCAAAGAAATAAGCATTTTCGTGCTCGTATGCTTGCAAATAGTAATCCATGGCATCTCTTGTTATAACAGGCGGCAACTGAAACAAATCTCCGATAGCTACAACTTGTAAACCTCCGAAAGGATTGTTGTTATGTCGTGCCATTCTGGCAAGAATATCTATCGCATCTAACAAATCTGGTGCAACCATAGAAATCTCGTCTATAACAAGAATATCTGCAGAATTTAATATATTTCTTGGTTTAGCTTTTAGTTTTAAAAGCTCTGGCATAATGAAATCACGAGGCTGAATCTGAAACAAAGAATGAATCGTCTGCCCGCCTACATTTAGTGCGGAAACTGCCGTTGGGCAAGCACAAATGACTCTTTTCTTTGAAACAGACTTTAAATAATTTACAAACGTAGATTTTCCCGTACCAGCCTGCCCTAATATCAATATATTCGAATAAGTATGTTCTATGGCGTTAAATGCTTCTAATTGAATATCGTTTAAAATCGGGACATTTACAGACATAACGATTTAAGTTTTGCATATAAAAAAATAAAAATAAAGAATTTAATAAAAAAGTTCTTGCATCAAATTTAAAAAACATATATAGTTCTCGTCGTGGGTTAGTAGCTCAGTTGGTTAGAGCGGAGCGCTCATAACGCTTTGGTCGTGGGTTCGAGTCCTACCTAACCCACCACAAAAAATTAAACACGCTTATTGCGTGTATTTTTTTATTTTTTACATTGTTTATTTTTTCTCTTGCACGATATGCTTGTTTTTTTCTAAGATTAAATACAAAAGAGGGAAAGAAATGGGAAAAATGCGCAGATTCCTTGGTATTTTTATATCTTTATTTATATTATTTTTTGTTGGCAATTTGCTTGCAGCATCGTATTCGTGTCCTACGTACAAGCAATATGTGGAGTGTAATTCTGGTTATTATATGACCACGAACGGCTCTTCTACAGAGTGTAACAACACCCCTGTTGCTGGAAACACGTGTCGTCCTTGTTCAGTTATGGGCGAAGATTATTTATGTGAAGGTGGAACTGCGTGCCCTGTAAAGTCCGTAACTTGCGAAGCTGGCAAATATTTACCTAAAAATTCTGAAACTTGCGAAACATGTCCGGCGAACAGTTATTGCGCAGGTGGAACGTATAAATCTAATCAATCAACAGATCAAGGTATTACAGGAAAATGCCCAGCAGGATTCCCTAGCTCTGAGGAAGGTGCTAGCACCAAAGAAGAATGCTATTACCTTATAGAAGCTGGTGACTACCCATTCTGGAGTGGCGGTGAAAATTCGGCTCCTGCTCCAGGAAAAGGCATGTGCAATATTAACCATTATTGTCCAAGTAAAAAGAATTATCTCGGCGACATGTCACCATCTGAGATGGAATGTCCTCAAGAATTTCCGAAATCAGGTCGTGGTACAAAAGACATTTCGCAGTGTTATTATGAAGTACCTGAAGGCAAAGAATATTCTGATAGAGGAGATGGTTTACAGGAGTATGATTGTATGGATGGATTTTATTGCCCCGGTGGGACTATATTATATGGCTACGACGAGGAATCCAGAAAAACAGGCGCAACGGCTTGTCCTGCACCGTATGCTCATTCCGGAACAGGTGCTACCAGTGTTGATGCATGCTATCTGACATTAGCACCAGATGTTGGAGTATATGTAGATCAAGAAGCAGGAGCTACAAAAACATGCCCAGAAGGTTCTTATTGTCCTGGTGGCAAGATAATGTATGGCGAAACAGGCAAAGAAACGTGCCCAAAAGGATTCCCTAATTCTGAAGAGGGTGCTGGTACTAAAGAAAAATGCTATTATCTTATAGAAGCTGGCGACTACCCATTCTGGAGTAGTGGTCCAGAAACAGCACCAGCCGCAGGAAAAGGTATGTGCAATCCAGGATATTATTGTCCAAGTAAAATAAACTACTATCCAGATGAGTCTCCATCAGAGACGAAATGTCCTGATGAGTTTATAAATTCCAGTCGCGGTTCTGGTGATATTTCACAATGTTATAAAGAATTGGGACCCGGAATGGAATATTCACAAGGTCCAGATGGGTTAAAGGTACGTGAGTGTAGTGCTCGTTTCTATTGCCCTGGTGGAAATATTTATTATGACAGCGGTGCCACTGGTGCTACAGCTTGCCCTGAACCATATACATACTCTGATACAGGTTCTACCAGTGTAGAGGAGTGTTATGCGGTATTGCCACCTAATGCGGGGAAATATGTAAATCTAGAAACAAACCTTGCTGATACTTGTCCAGAAGGTTCTTATTGTCCTGGTGGCAAGATAATGTATGGCGAAACAGGCAAAAAAGAATGTCCAAGGTTTTATCCTTCTTCTGAAGCAGGCTCTTCAAAACAGACCGATTGTTATACAACAGCACCCGCTGGAACCTATATTGACACTAGTAGTGGTTCTGTTAGATTTCAACCTTGTGCAAAGGGAAGTTATTGTCCAGGTGGAGAAGTTTACTATGGAGATGATACTTACGGGGCATTAAAATGTCCTGAGGCATATCCAAATTCTGATAAAAGTTCTGATAACCTTACCGACTGCTACATAACGGTACCAGAAGGAGAATACGCAATTAACACACCAGAAAGTGGTGTAGGAACGGTTTTCTTTGAAAGGTGTCTAGAAAATAATTATTGTGAGGGTGGAAGAATATATTTCCAAGACGGTAAAAATGGGCTAACACCATGTCCTAAGACATATCCTACATCTGAAGCAGGAGCTACAACTGAAGATCAATGTTATGGCTTTTTCGCACCAGGTAAATATGTAAACGAAGAAGACGGCAGCGTTGAAGATTGCCCACTGGGATATTATTGCCCAGGAGGGAAAATATATTCCAACGAAGACCTAAAACGCGCGTGTGCTTCTGGTTGGGGCGACGGCGTAGGAATTTCATCGTCTGAAGATTGTAGAAAAAACGTGCCGGCTGGAAGTTACTTTAATGGTGTTTTGAGATTATGCCCTCTTGGAACATATAGTGAAGCTCACTATGTAACAAATTCTCCAAGTAGTCCGAGTTCTGGTTGTACAAGTTGTCAAGGTCAAAATCAGTATGCTGACGAAGAAGGTTCTGCTTCTTGCAAGACTGTTGATGAAAAATATTATGCAACAGGTTGTACAGGAGGAAACAAATGCACAGGTCAGGAACTATGCCCTGCTGGTTCTTACTGTGCAAATGGTATAAAAACAGCGTGTCCATCAACATATCCTAACTCTGATGCTGGTGCGACAACACAGGAAGAGTGTTATTATAACGGAGAACCAGGTAGCGCATATTTCAATACCGGAAGCTCTTTAGTGTCTTTCAAGTGCCCTGCTGGTTCTTACTGTCCAGGTGGGAAGTTATACTATGGCGATGACGGAGAAAGAGATTGTCCGGCAGAATATCCGGCATCTGCTGAAAGCTCATCAGCTATTGAATCTTGCTTTGCTAGCGTTCCTGCAGGTTCTTATATGACGTCCAGTGGTATTCAACTGTGCGAAGGTGGAACTTATAAAGAGGCTCATACGGTAAGTTACAATCAGACCTCTACTTGTACGACCTGCCCTGATGATTTTACTGATGGTGAGGCAGGAACAACAAACAGAAATGACTGTAGAAAAAATGTACCTGCTGGTTCATACATGGGAATAGGTATGGAAATAAAACAATGTGCAGCGGGCACATATAACGAAGCTCATTATGTAACACTCTCTTTACCGGCTTCTGGATGTACAGATTGTTCTGGCAGAAACCAGTATAGCGAAGCTGGCGCGGCAGCCTGCTCTACGGTAACCGAAGGATACTTTAGTACAGGTTGCAACGAAGACGGCAATAAGTGTACGGGGCAAGAACAGTGCGCAGCAGGTTCATATTGCGCAAGCGGTATATCTACGTCTTGCCCAGCCGGCTATCCTTCTTCTGCAGCACAGTCAACAAGCATAGAATCATGCTATCGTTCTGTTGACGCTGGAAACTTCGTAGCAAATACAGAAGGTGAAGTTCAAGCTTGTGCAAAAGGCTCTTATAAAGAAGCTCATGAAGTTAATTACAACTCAACATCTTCTTGCGATTCTTGTCCTGAAGGTTATCGTGATGGTGACGGGGCAGTTTCTCAGAATGAATGTATCGGTAACTTCACGAAAACGGGTAGCATACTTGAACCAGAAACTCCAGTTGGTTGCGGTTCTATAGAAACGGACACATGCGAACCAGGAACTTGTTCTTATCAGAAAAAATATGACGGTTCTATTGCAAAAGATTGTACGCCTTCAGATTGTACAAAAAACATAACAGGTGTAACGGCAGAAGAAAATCACTACAGCGACGCTTTAATGTGTCCTGCCTGTGAAGCTGGTTATTCTTCTTCTGTTGGTGCAACATCCGCAAATCAGTGTACAAAGTCTTGTACAGTTGAATGTACACAGCCAAAATGTCCAGAAAATTCAGAAACTTGTGAATTCGGTTCTGAAACAGAAACTGGTTCCATGAATCAGGTGGACAAGACGTGCGATGCGGTTGCTCCAGTTTGTTCAATGACGTTCACTTGCAAACAAGGATACGAAAAGACTGAAGATTCTTGTGTTCCAGAAACCTATGAAATCACTTTGAACAAAAATGGTGGTAGTGGTGATATCAATGGTTCTACAGGCGAAGAAGATGCAAAACAGAGTTGTCAATATGGTGTAATATGTGATTTGCCATCCGAAGGGCTTACAAGATATGGATTTACATTTACTGGTTGGGGCGACAGTGCTGGTTGCACAGGCGGTACGTTCCAAATGACGTTTACTGAATCCAAGACTATATATGCTTGTTGGTCACAGCAAACAACGCAATGTCAGGCTGGAAAGTATTATAATGGCACAGACCATGTAGAATGCCCTTCCGGCAAATACTGCCCAGGAACTGGTTTCGCGAACGTTGGTCAAGAAGGCTGTTCTTCAACCTGCCCTATGGGATTTGATGGTTCTGATTTGGGAGCTACTGAAGCGACAGCTTGCTACACAACTTGTGAAGCCAAAGTTATAACAGGTGGTACTACAACTGCGGTTAATCCTAAGTCTTATTATAATGGAAGTTCTTATCCAGCATGTACTTATAACGCAACATGTAATGCAGGATATGAAGTTCAAAGCAATGGAACAGCGCAAGCCAATTGCTCGAAGTGTGGTGCAGGATACAGCTGTGTAGGTGGAACTACCGCAAAAGTAGAATGTCCAGCTGGTTCGTTCTGCCCAGACGGTATTGCACAAGCCTGCCCTGTTGACGGAACATCTGCTGCTGGTGCATCTGCAAACACAGAATGTTTCAAAACATGTCCTCCAACATTAGACATAGATAATGGACGTGGGGTAACGACAGGTAATCAATACTATAACGGTTCTAATTATCCTGCATGTACATTTACTGCGGAATGTGATGAAAATTATGTTCCAAAAGACAGCCCAAGTGAATCTCCGTCTTGTGTATGGGGTGATTCAGGCAACTGTCCAGCTGGATTCTATTGTCCAGAAGGTGCGGAAGAGCCGGTTGCTTGCCCTGACGGAGGAACAACTGATGGCGGTGCAAAAGAGGTTACGCAATGCTATAAAAATATAGATTCTTATCCAGAATTTGAAAATGGTGTTGCTAATGCGAAATGTAATTATTCTGGCAGTGATTATACGAACTGTGTAATTACATCTGTCGTAAGCTGTAAGGCGGGTTACTGGTATGATGAAGCAAATGAATTTGGATGCAGCGATGTATCAAACGGATTCTATAGTCCAGAAAGCAGTACAGAACAAACAGAATGTCCTGCTGGATATGCTGGCTCTAATGCGAACGCAGCAAGCTTTACCGACTGTTACAAAACTTGTGAATTAAGCGTTTCTAATTCTGTTTCTGTAACACCACAAGATGAAACTGTGTACGGAATAAGCGAAGACGAATATCAAGAATGCTTATTTACAGTTGTTTGTGAAGAAGGGTATGAAGCAAGCAACAATGGTACATCTAATCCTTTGTGTTTAGGTAAAGGTTATACGGTATACCTAAACAAAAATGGTGGTATTGGTGACGTGCCAGAAAGCATACAATGCGAATTTGGTAGTGCTGGATGTCAATTACCTGACACATCGGCTTTATCAAAAACGGGTTATGTCCCTGTTGCTAAGTGGTGTGCAACAGCAAATGGTGAAGAGCCTTGCTATGAAGCAGACCAGTTAATACCGGAAGGTGTTTCTGAAGATGGTTCTGATGTAACCTTGTATGCAGTGTGGGAACCGGGGGTATATAAGGTAAATCTTGATGACCAATCTGCAACTACAGCGGCCAGCCCAAGTGCTGTATACCTGAAGTATGAAACAGGATGGTTCAGTGATGCGACGGCACAGAAACCTATAACAAAACTAACAACTTTGCCTAAGAAACTTGGCTTTGATTTGGTTGGTTATTATAGCGATGTAGATAGCGGATTCTTGGTAATAGATTCTGGCGGTACGTTTAAAACATCTGTGGAAGTTCTATCAATGGCTACAGAGAACGGAACTAACATCTATGCAAAATGGGCTGAAAGTTTAACTGTTTGCGAAGCTGGTACTTATTACGAAGGAACAGGAAAATCATGTTCTGCGTGTTTGGCAAACAATTATTGTCCTGGCGGTAGTTTCTCTACTGACAGTGGTGAAATAGAAGGTCTGAATTCTTGTACAGATTTAGGTGACGGTTCTTGGGCAACATCTGAATCTGGTTCTAAGAATGAAAGTGGTTGCTATAAGACTTGTGCACCTTATGAGGTAGTTAATGGAACTGCAATCCCTGTCAGTGAAAAAGTAGGCTATCCAAAGAACTGCGAATACAAAGGTATTTCTGATTCTGGAAACCCTTGCCAAATCATAGACGGTGTATGCGTTGAAAACATGTGCAAGAATGATTTCGAAATGATAAATGACGAATGTGTACCATGTAACAGAGAACATGCGTTATCCTATAAATCCGAAGGAAATTGCGTTGTTGCAACCTGCGAGATAGGATATCATCCAAACGGTAAAAGCTGTGAAGATGACATAAAAGTATGTTCTGCACCAAACGCGGTATATGCTGAACAAAAGTGGAATGCTTCTAAAAAGGCCTTTGACGAATGCAAAGTCGTAGATTGCGAACCAGGTTATCACGTTGCATCAAATGCATGTGTAACAGACGTTCAATCTTGCAACGTTGAACATGGTACAGGTTTCAAAGAATGGGATTATGCGAAGAATACTTGGGGTGAATGTGTTGCGACATACTGCGAACCAGGTTATACAAATGATCCTTCTGAAACTAACGACCAGATTAGTCAATGTGGCGAATGCAAAAACAAATACAGCGTACTTGGCGAAATCGCAGCAAGTAGTTATGTAGAAGGTTGTGAAATTGCTTCTTGTATGTATCAAGGTGAATTATACAACTTGGAAAATAACGAATGTATGCCGATATGCCCTCAGGAAGAATACGAGGACGAAACAGGTACAATGGTATGGGATAAGAGCAGAAAGGAATGCGTCCGTACGTGTAAAGAAGGCTATACGATGTGGTAATGAAATCTCGCCCTTGTGGCGAGATTTTTATAATAGATTTTTCTTTTTTAAAATATAAAAATATAAGGTATGAAAAGCTTTGATATAATCATTGTGGGTGGTGGTCCGGCCGGATTAATGGCAGCAAAAGCCGCACTTATGCGTAAAAAGACTGTCGCAATCATAGACTTGGGAAATAACGTAGCCAGAAAAATGTCTGTTTCTGGTGGGGGCAAGTGTAACTTTACCAATATGGCAGCTGCACATAACAGATATTTCGGAGAAAATCCTAATTTTGTACGAAGTGCTTTAAGCAAAACAACTCCTACTGATATACTATCATGGATGAAACAACATAATCTGTCGTGGTATGAAAAATCTGTTGGACAATACTTCTGTAAAACTTGTGCAAATGACGTTGTGAATGCGCTGCAGGAAGATACAAAAAAAGCAACATTTTTATTGAATGAAAAAGTTATAGACGTATGCAAAGAATCAGAACTTTTTGTTGTAAAGACTGAAAAGAATAAGTATACAGCTAAATCTGTAATTATAGCAACGGGCGGCATATCTTTTCCTACACTTTCTGTTTCTGATATCGGGTATAAAATTGCAAAAAAATTCGGGCACAAAATAGTGCCTGTGCGCCCTGCTCTGTGCGCTATTTCTACAAAAGCGTTCTCGCCAGAACTTTCTGGAATATCGGTAGATGTAGAAATATCCGTTGGAAAACAAAAAATTTATGATTCTATGTTATTTACTCATTTCGGTTTAGGAGGGCCTGCAATATACAGAACTACTGTGCGAAATTTAGACGATGATATCGTAATAAATTTGTTGCCTAACACCAATATATACGAATGGCTGTTACAAGAAAAACGTGAAAATGGTAAAAAAAATCTAGGAACTATTTTAAGTTCTAAACTGCCGACAAGATTGGCTAAATTTTTCTTAGAAAAAAGCTCAAAAAATATAGCAGACTACAAAGACAAAGAAATAAAAGACCTGGCCGATAAACTATCAAAATTTACAATAAACAAAAAAGACTTTAAGTTATACAACCTGCAAAGCGCGGAAGTGGTTCGCGGTGGCGTATCGACAGATGATATTTCTTCAAAAACTATGGAATCAAAATTATGCCCTGGCATGTTTTTTGCTGGAGAAGTTATTGATATTGCCGGGGACTTGGGCGGATTTAATTTGCACTGGGCTTTTGCAAGTGGCACAGTTGCCGGAGAAAACGCATAACTGACAATAAACCTATTTTTATTTAATTTGCTGTGTTGTATCATATTTTATAGAGGTCATAATGAAAGAAGTAATTTTTACGGCAAAAGATAAAACTAAGATATTTTGCACACTATGGGATAATGTAAAAAATCCCGTTGGCATTGTTCAAATCATACATGGTATGAATGAACACGTTGGCAGGTATGACACCTTTGCAAAATTCTTAAATAAAAACGGCTTTATCGTTTTCGGCGATGACCATCGCGCACATGGTAGAACCGCCACTTCCATAGAAAAAATAGGAACTCTTGATGGCAACAAAGACCTTTTTAACGCGACAGTATCTGACGAACTTGAAATAATTAATTTTTTAACAAACAAATATAAACTGCCCCTGTTTTTATTCGGTCATAGTTATGGCAGTTTTTTAACCCAAGCCGTTATAGAAAAAACTAACAAACATACTGCAGTATGTTTGTGTGGTTCTGCAAAGTTCTGGGGGTGGTACTTGTTGGTGGCGAAGGCTGTTTCTTGGATAGGAATAACATTTTTTGGTAAAAATTCGCCAGCAAATATAATTGAAGTCTTTTCACCAATTCGCAAAAAAAGAAATAATAGCAATGTGTTAACACGAGATTCTAAAAAAGAAAAATCTCATTTTGATGATAAATTTTTCAAAGATAAGTTTTCTTATGGTTTTTACTATTATATGTTCTCAAACTTACTAAAATTAAGTCGAAAGGTTTCAAAAAACATACCTATGTTAATAATAAGCGGTTCAAAAGACGCGGTTGGTATGAATGGAAAACTGGCGAAAAAGCTATACAATACCTATAAAGCGGCTGGTGTAAGAAATTTGAATATAAAATTATATAAAGATGCAAAGCACGAATTACTGAATGAAATTAATTACAAAGAAGTACAAAATGATGTTCTGAACTTCTTCTTGTCTGCCCTGTAATCGCCGCATTTTTAACCAAATTAAAATTGACAAACTTGGTAAGTATTAGTATCCTTTGTCCGGTAAAATATAACTAACGAGGATACGTTGAAAATCAGTGAACTTCTAGGCAAACGCTATAAAGAAAAACCAAATGATGCAAAATTAAAAAGCCATGAATTATTAATACGTGGTGGATATATCCGTCCTGTTTCCAGTGGAATATTTTCAAGTCTGCTGCCAGGGTTAAAGGTATTAAAAAATATTGAAGGCATTGTACGTGAAGAAATGAACGCGCTGGGCGCCCAAGAAGTTGAAATGCCATTAATACAACCTAAAGAATTATGGGAAGAGTCTGGCCGATATATGGCAATAAATGAAGAGCTGGCTAAATTTATCGACAGAAATAATCGCGGTATGGTTCTGGCGATGACGCACGAAGAAGCTGCCGTTGCATTGGCAAGAACAGAAGCGACTAGCTATAAAGATTACCCTTTTTCTATATATCAGTTTGCTAAAAAATTTAGAGACGAAGCTCGTCCTCGTGGTGGAATGATTCGCGTTAAAGAATTTACAATGAAAGACGCATATTCTTTCCATATGAATCAAGACAGCCTTAATGAAACTTATGCAAAATATGCTTTGGCATATGACAGAATCTTTGCTCGCGTGGGTATTCCTGAAGTAGTTGCCATTCAATCAGACAGCGGTATGATGGGCGGAAAAGTTTCTCATGAATATATGTTACTGACACCATGTGGTGAAGACACCATAATAACATGTGATAAATGCGGATATAAGGCCAATAAAGAAGTTGCAACAGCTGTGATAGTGGCTAAAAATCCAGACGAAGACATGTTGCCTATTGAAAAAATACATACACCTAACACAAAAACTATTGATGAGCTTAGCAAGTTTTTAGGCATTCCTGCATACAGACTTGCCAAGGCAGTAATGTATAAACCAACAAAGGGCGATAACAGAACTATCGTCGCTTTGATACGTGGTGACCGTGAAATAAATGAAAACAAACTTTCTAAAATATTGAAAGAGGTTCCACAATTTGCAGATGATGCAGCGTTTGAAAACAGTGGATTGGTTCCAGGGTTTGCATCCGGATATAACGCAAAGAATGTTAGAGTCATAGTAGATAGGTCTTTGGAAAACGAAAAGAACCTAGTTGCTGGTGCGAACGAAAAAGACTATCATATAAAGAACTTTAACATTTCTCGTGATTTACCTGACGCGGAATTCGCAGATATTTCTTCTGTACAAGACGGAGATATATGCGCAGAATGCGGTGCACCTATAATAATTAATCGCGGAATTGAAGTAGGAAATATATTCCAATTAGGTGATAAATACACAACCCCTATGAAAATGACATACACCGATGAAAACGGTGATACAAAAACACCTATTATGGGATGCTATGGCATCGGTATTGGCAGACTTATGGCAAGCGTAATAGAAGCACGCAATGATGACCGTGGTCCTATATGGCCTGTTTCTATTGCACCTTGGAAAGTTTCTATAACGTCTTTGACATCAAAAGATCCAAGCATTTCTACAGAAAAAGTCGCACAAGATTTATATGAAGAAATGAAAAAAGCAGGAATTGATGTTATACTTGATGATCGTCAGACTAGTGCTGGTGAAAAGTTTGCAGATATAGATTTGTTGGGCGTACCTTTGCAGTTTGTAGTAAGTCAAAAAACGCTTGCAGAAGGCAAAGCAGAATGCAAAGCGCGTGCAACAGGCGAAAAAACAATGGTAGATTTATCAGACGTTGTTAATACAGCTAAAAACTGGATTGACGCAGAAATGAAAAAGCTTATGGATTCTGCCAACCAATCTAAAGGATTAAACTAAAATGCAAAAAGATTTGTTTATATATTCTGACGATGAAATGTTAATTGACGACAGAATCTATTCTGACAATCCAAAAGATTGGGATGAAATAACAGACTTGGGCGGAAATTATGCAGGTTATTTTGATTTGCCAACGGTTTATACAGATTTGAGAGGCATGTTACCTGTAAAGAAAGAAACTTTGTTCTTTTTAGACGGCTTCTTTATCTCTGCACGACCAGACGAAAATCCGGCGGACATATATTTAAAATATTTAAATAAAAAAGAAGCTAATAAGCAATATTATGAACAGTGGAAAAAGATTTCTTTTGATGCCGCGTCATGCAACCTGCAATATAAAAGTTGGGAACCGAAGATTCATACAAAAGACCCAACCTTTGTAAAAGATGCTGTAACAACGGCAATTGAGAAAATCACACCTATCTTTTTAATGATTTTACAAAAAAACATTAAAAATAAAAAATTAAGCAAAGAAGCTTTATATTCAGCATATAAACAAGCAATGTGCAACAATAAAGAAACTGAAAGCTATTTAAGCTTCGAAAGATTTACATCTGATTTATTCTTTGCAAAGCAAGTTGCCAATTGGGAATACGCCCCTAAGATAGCGCACCTTATCAAAAATGACCATTTAAAAGCAGAATTAAGAAACAGACTGCGCAATAAATTAAAACAACATAAAGTTCGTCAAAGTGCAAAATGGTATAAGAAATATAATGCTTATAAGCTTAAAAATAAAAACGCAAAAAAAGACGAAGTTTATAATTTAAAATTATCTGGTTTCTTTCAAGACATTGATGCTATGCAATCAGATAACGAAGTAGAAAACTTTACTATATTGAAAAAAGATTTGTTTAATCCGCGCTCTGATTATAATATCAAAGCCTTAATAAATGCGGCTACAAATAAAGACATGATATCTTTATTACACGTGAAAGAAAATATCACAATATCTTCACAAGGCAAAAACTATAAAATCGCATTTGGTTATAAAGACAACAAAAAAACAGGAAAAATGTTATTTGCAAATGGTCAGAAATATTCAAAAGATGATTCTGTATACTCCATTTCTGATAACTCTTTCCATTACCTTGCTAAATGGCAAAGAAAATTACGCTTAAATGCAGTAAACATGAACAATGAAAAAAGCAGATAAAATTATCTGCTTTTTCTTTTTCCTCGACGAATTTAAAAAATTGACTATTTTATATTTTGTATTAACATATACTATGTGGCTTACAAGGATTGATTATGAATAAAAAGAATGATGAAAAGAAAATTATATTAAACAGAATGTATTCTGGCTCGTACTTAGAGACCGAAAATCAAAACATTGGTTTCGAAATCATTAACCTTGTAAAAGATGACAACAACAAAAATTATATATACATTTTACCTTATGGCACTATTGCGAAAGAACATGATAATAAAATAGATTCCATTTTACTTGTTAGATATTGTGGGTCCGGCGTTATGGAAATTTTAGCCAAAGCCACAGACTTAGAACAAATCGCATTTAACAAGACAACAATTAATAAAGATTCCAGAAATTATATAGATGAAAATAATATAACCTATAACGGTGTAAAACTTTATGATATTTTTGAAAAAAATGTCTTTGCAGATACAACAGTTTATATAACTTTTAAAGCAGGAAGCGTTAAAAAGCCTAAGCAACCTTTATACATTGTTGATAAAATGTATAAACACAACGACAAATACAGTTCTTATAAATTAGAAGATGTACGTTTTGCGAATCAAAGTCCTAAGACATACATATCAAATCAAGCAAATAAAAAATCTTTTGATGTTTTACAAGGGCTTATTAGCGACAAAAAGCTTTGGGGACAAAATACTCAAAAATTAAAAATTAATAAAAAAGACGCTGCCGAGAATAAGTCTTTTATAAGCATAATTCAAAAAGAAAATGACGAATTAGTTTTTTCTAATTTATTCAAGTATATTTTTGAATCTAACATGAATGCGTTTCGCAAATTTGCTGCAGATGTTTTGAAAATCAATCTTGATGACAATATATCAATAAAACGCGAACAACATTGTTCGTTCAATAATGTAAATGGATTTATAGATTTATTTATAAATGATTCTACAAACACCGTTGTAATAGAAAACAAAATCAAATCTGGAATAAACGGCGTTTCTTCTCGTCATGATATTTACGGAGAAGAAATACAATCTCAGTTGGCTTGTTATAAAGGTTATGTGGAAAAAGAATTTTCTCAAAAGAAAAAACACTTCTTTATCTTTGCACCAAATTATAACCATATAGACATTAAAAAATTTAAAGACAACGACTTTTATAAAATAATCAATTATAAAACGCTGTACAACTGGTTTATCAAAAATAAAAAAGAATATAAAAACGTAAAATATTTTGACGAGTTCTTAATGGCTATAAAAAAGCATGCATCGGAAACAGAAAACAATCATGAAGAAGTTATGAGACAGCGTTTTATATCAACCATAAATAACATAAAGTCTAACAAACAGCGCTAGATTACAAAAATGCAATCTAGCGTTTCAAAATTTTCATACTTTTTATCAGCATTCCGAACGGTATAATGACCGCTGATAAAAGTATTAAACACATCCACTGATTAAAGCCTAACGGAACGGCATTCAAAAAACCTCCTGCAAAGTTAACTATAATCACAGTCCCAACTAAAACCGCGAATGCAACTATTAAAAAATTAATATTTTTCGTTATACCATCTAATGGATTTATATGGTCTGTACGTATATTAAAACCATTAAGCATGGCAACAAACACCAAAAGCGCAAATCTTGCTGTTTGTAATTGTGCTTCGTTTAAAAATATTGATTTTATATCTGGTAACGAGAATAAAACAAAAACCAAAAAGAATCCTATAACAGAAGCTATTATCTGTTTCATGACGTTCTTTGAAAGCAGTGGCGCACCCTTTTTAATAACTTCTTCTCTCATATATTCTTGTTTTGTAGGTTCACCACCAAACGCCAAAGAATTCAAACCATCCATAACAATATTTATCATCAAAATCTGAACTGCCCAAAAAGCTGTAACTCCAAAAACCAAAGGATAAAACAGGCACATTAACATTAAATAAATATTTATTGGCAACTGAAACTTTAAAAACATCATCATATTATGCATAAACGTTCTGCCCAGTAATACCGCCTTGGTAACTGAAACAAAGTTATCATCTATGATTATAACATCAGATGCAGCTTTGCAAACGTCCGTTCCACTGCCCATACCAAAGCCAACGTCTGCCAGTTTTAATGCAGGCGCGTCATTTGTTCCGTCACCACACATTCCGATAGACTTTCCTGCACTTTGCGCAACAGATACTATACGTAATTTCGTGCTTGGGACAGCACGAGCAATTACCTTTATATTTGGTAATATCTTTAAAATTTCTTCGTCAGACAAACTTTCTAATTCTGTTGCATCAATAGCTATATCTTTTGAGTTTTCTTTTAAAATATCAGAATCTATTGCGATTGCCTTGGCTGTGTCTAGAATATCCCCAGTTATCATTATTACTTGAACATGTGCGTTGTGCATTGTTCGAACCGCATCTGGAACACCTGTACGAATATCATCACGCAACGCGGCCATAGAAATAAAAACTAATTTTTTAGGCAACAAACCAGCTGTTAAGTTTTCTTTACTGAACGCAACAGCTATCATTCTCATTGCTCTTTTAGCGTTCGTCTGTAAAAGTTCTTTTATAACATCTTTGTTTAATTTTTTTTCTTCACCTTTTTCATCTATATATGTTTCGCAAGCATATAATATACGTTCTGGTGCCCCCATATAATAAGTCAGAATATTTCCTTCATTAATTTCTGTTTGAACGGCAGAATATTTCTTTACACTATCAAAAGGATCTTCATCTGTTATTTTTATATTTTCTTTTACTGTTTCAAACAAGCGGTTGTTATATGGAATTAATTTTAATAATGCACGACTTGTAAAACTCCCCCCTGTTACATTGCCAGAGTTATCGTAAACCGCGCCTGAATTTAACACTATGTTTTCTTTAAACATTTTTATAGGTAATATATCTTCAGAAAAGCCTATTTCTTTTCCAGAGCCAATATAATTATGAACTGGTATCAAGTTCGCATAAGTCAAAGTACCTGTTTTATCGGTGCATAATATATTAATATTTCCTGCTTCTGGAATTTTATTGGCATATTTCGCAAGAACATTTTGTTTTACCAATTTTTTAGAGTTTTGCGCGATTATCAAATTGATAATCAAAGGCAGGCCCTCTGGAACAGCAGCAGCAACTATCGTCAACGCGACCGTAAAGGCTGATAAAAAACTTGTTATTACAGACAAATATCCACCAGAAGCCAACATACTTTCTAAAGAAGACATATCTGAAACGAATAATATAACACCGACAACAAAAGCCCCTATTATTCCAAGCTTGCTAATTTGAGTTGCAAGTTTTTCCAACTGTATATCCAACGAAGTTTTTGGTGCACTTATATCATTTACGTTTGATAAAATCTTACCATTTTCTGTTTGCAATCCTACGCGTTTTACAATCATTTTACCGCGACCACTTTGAACATTCGTTCCAGAAAACAAAGAATTTTTATCCGTATATTTTGCACCCGTTATCTCTTCTTCATAGTTATAAACATAATTTTCTATTGGGCTTTTTTTACAAAGCTTTGTTTCACCATTTAAAATAGAATTATCTACTTCTACATGTCCAGATATGATGTAGCCATCAGCACATATTGTATCACCAGTGTCTATTAAAATTATATCGTCTACAACAACCTCTTTTGTGCTGATAGTTTGTACACTGCCGTTTCTTATAACATTGCAACAATGTTCTGAAATCATGTCAGCCATACGCTTAGTATATTTTTGACTTTTCAGACCCGTACTGATATTTATGACAGATATTAAAGTCAAAACGAAAATTAAGCCCAATGCCTCTGTAATCTGCCCTACGCCTATAACTGCCAAGAATAAAAAAATCAAAGCTAAAACAAGAAGAATTAAATTCAACTTATCAGAAAAAACATCGCAGAAAAAATTCCATGCTGTTTTTAACTTTGGCTCTGGCAATTTATTCTCACCATATTTTTCACGATTTTCTAAAACCTGTTTATTTGATAATCCTTCCATTTTTATAACCTTTTGGGCGAATGATAGATTGTTTAAAACTTAAAAACAAGCCATAATATATATCAGTATACTCCACAAGAAAAAAGCAACCATTCTGCGTTTCTACGCTTTGTTAAGCCATAAGAAATTCGACCACAATACTTATTCCACGCTTTCCATGCAAGCTCTGCACTGTTATAAGTACTACTTTTATAATTGCTGTTATTGATATATTTTAAAATTGTTGATTTTTTAAAGCCTCTTGTACCTATATTGTATACCAGTGCAACCAATGCATCATATTGATTTTGCAAAAGCCTTACTTTTACAAGAGTATTTATAACACTTTCTGTATCATTTATATCTTTTATAAGCAAATCTGTTGCTTGTGCTTCGGATAGCCCTTGTCCAAAATCTTCCCCTGCTTTTATTAAATGCCCATATCCAATTGTTGCACCCTTGGGTAAAAATGACGTATTTAAAACAGGTTTTCCTGTTGCATCATCATATATTATATGCTTGCCGTTTATTTTTACGCAACCTTCTAGTTTCTTTATAAATTCTATACCTTGTTTGCTGATTTTCATTGTCTAACCTTTATAAAAATGAAAAAACGGGCATAATCGCCCGTTACTTGTTGTGCGTATTATAACACAAAATACATAAAAATTCAATATTTGCAATTACATAAATTTACCAATTCTTTCAACAAATAAATGTTTGAAATTATATTTGTTAATTTGTGCAAATTTCTGCATATAAGCATATCTTATTGCCAACAGTCCATTATTAACTTCGTTCGCATAAAAACTGTTATTAGGAAGCCCCCAGCAACAAACACCACCAAATGTAAGATAAGAATTTGCCATATGTTCAAAAGCACTTGACTGCCTTAAACCAAGAGGAGCAAAGTCACTTTCTTTTAATGAATTATTGTTAAATCTTTCTGCTGCGGCAACCAAAACGTTATCAAAGTGATGTTCTATATAAAAATCTAAAGTTCCTATAAACTCTTTCATTCCCTGCGATGCAGCTTTTACTACGTTGTCTTGAGACAAATTCGGAACGTCACATAAGTGCATTTCTGAAAAAGCAGAAAATTCCTCTAGTCCCAGCATAAAACCTATTTCGGACAAGTTAGACAATCTATTTTTTGGATGTCCCAGCCGACTATTTTTACAATGCTTTTTTTCATGAAAAATAGTTTTTGTTTCTATATTTTTATCCTTTAAATATTCACCAAACTTAATATCAAATATATATTTTTGATCCAAAGTGGTTTTTGGGGATAATTTATATCTGTATATTACTACATAATCTTTTAAATTTTCTTTGGTAAATCCCGTAGTAAAAGGGATTTTCCCTTCTCTATAAAAATTTATATTCGATTGATTAACTTCTGTTTCACGAAGTTCTATTGTGATACCATCTGAACCTGTTTCTTTTTTTACAATATCATATTGTGGCGGTTCAGCGAAAAATTCTTGATTGTTTCTTATCATAATTCATTCCTTGATATACCCAAGCTCTAAAAGCTTACACAAAAACATCTTATTGTCAATATATTCATATATCTATATAAACACCTCTCTGTCTATATGCAATCTATTTATAAAAGCTTCATCATGAGACACGATTAAAATAGCACCTGTATACTGATTCAACGCATCTTCCAAAATTAATGAGCTTTTTATATCCAAATTATTAGTTGGTTCGTCTAATATCAACAAATCCGGTTGTTTTTGACTGCCAATTACAGCCGCCAAAGTCGCTTTTAACAACTCTCCTCCTGACAAAACCGCAACTTTCTTTTTAGACGTATCACCGCGAAACCCGAAATTTGCTGCAATAGCATGCGCGTTATGTTGTAAAATTCCTGCATAGTTCGCAATATTTTCTACAACGCTTTTATCAGGATTAAGTAAAGACAAATCCTGATTCAAATAGGCAACATTTCCTGAGATTTTTATATAACCAGACGATGGCGCTAAAACACCCCCTATCAGTTTAAGCAACGTCGTTTTACCTGCCCCGTTATTTCCAACTAATCTGACACGTTCTCCTGTGCGCATCGTAAAGCCAAATTCTGACAAAACACTTTTTTCACCATAAGAAAAGCAAACATTTTCCAATCTGGCTATTTCTTTGTCATAAACTTTGGTGTTTTGCAATGGAACTTTTATTGTATCGTTACGCATTTTTGCAGATAATTCAGCAGAACGCTCTAATTGCCTATTTAGTTTTGCTTGTATTAATTTTCTGCGTTTTGCTTCGGTTTCTTGACTTTTGCCTTTAAGTGCATTTACTGCAATTTTTGAGCCTGCAGATTTATTTGCTTTATCTTT
>CASEZC010000037.1 GCA_949292385.1 uncultured Pseudomonadota bacterium | reverse complement strand
TTTTTTCATCGTTTTTATTCCTGTCTTGATTTTATATCTTAAAGGTGAGTATAATCGAAACTATGAAACTAGGCAAACATATTTTCGGTGTCGGTGCAATGACAGGAATCAGCCGCATATTCGGCTTTGTTCGCGATATGTTGATTGCGCGTACCCTTGGTGCAGGAAGATTGTCCGATATCTTCTTGGCCGCGTTTAAACTTCCAAATCTTTTTCGTGACTTATTAGGTGAAGGCGCTTTATCGGCTATCTTCATTCCTATGTATACAGACCTTAAAAAAGACGATTATTTTGCAAAAAATGTATTTTCTTGGTTAATGGTCGTTTTGTTAGGGATTACTATACTTTTTGAAATATTTATGCCTTTGGTAGTATGGATTTTGGCGCCAGGATTTGCAGAAGCCCCAGGAAAAATGGAACTTACTGTACTAATATCAAGAATTATGTTCTTTTATGTAATTTTTGTATGTGGAGCGGCTTTCTTATCAGCAATATTAAACGCATTTTCTAAATTCTTGCTTGCCGCATTTATGCCTGTTCTTTTGAATATCATGTTAATAGGCGCATTATTGTTATCGGCATTCTTTGCACCAGATACAATATTATACATAATGGCAGGTACTGTCGTGCTTTCTGGCATAATACAGTTCGGAATTTTATGGGAAAGAATAAGAACTAAACATTTCGGACTTCATTTAATAAAACCTAAATGGACACCGGGAATAAAAAGCTTATTTAAGCGTCTTGGTATAAGTATTGTGGGAAACGGATTTTATCAAATTACTATAATTATAGGTACGTTGGTAGCTAGTTTTGAAAACGGTGCGGTTTCTTGGCTGTATTATTCTGATAGAATTGTGCAATTACCGTTTGCGATGATTGGTTTGGCCGTTGGTACCGTATTAATGTCATCGATTTCAACTGCGCTGGCAGAAAAAAATATGCGCAGCGTTTATATCCAACAAAACTCTTCTATGCGTCGTTCTATGATGCTGATAATGCCATGCTTGGTCGGATTATTCGTTTTGGCAGAACCTATCATAAAGTACTTATTTGAATACGGTGCATGGACCGCCGCATCAACGCATGCAGTGGCTGTTGCAATTATGATACAGGTTTTCGTATTGCCGGCAATGATGATAAGTCAGATTTACAGCAAAACACTTTATGCCAGCCAAGACGTAAGAACCCCTGTAAAAACCAGCATGATTTCTTTGGGCGCTGCGTCTGTCATATATTTAGTGGCCTTCCCTTTCATAGGATATCTGTCTATTCCTGTCGGGGTCGTAATAAGCGGATATTTAAAAAATTTCTTGCTGAGGCGTGCATGCAAGAAAAAAGCATTGATAAAGCCAGACGGAAAAACTATTCGCGCCATTCTTGCTTTCTCTGCACTTGCCGGAGTTATGGGGGTTGCACTGTGGTTTATTAATATCAACAGTATATGGATGCTGTTCTTGGCCATCATAATTTACGCCGTATTGTATTTACCAATTGCTTATGTTATCGATAAAAAAATATAGTTAAAATAAGTTGAAAGCAGACTCTTTATATGATAAAATTTACAACAAGAATGTAAGGAGTCCTAAATGAAAAAATTGGTTTCATTGGCAGTTCTGACTGCTGTTTTGGCTGGATGTGCAGATATGAATTCTACAAACAACAGCGACATGGGTGGTTACGGTTCTGAAACTTTCGCAGAAGAAACGTTGGTAACCTCTGATTCTTCTTTGAATAATGCTTATTTGTTAGCTGCTGCACCTAAATACTATGTTGGTTCAGCTTACAAAGTTGAAGACGTACAATACATCCCAGTTGAAGATTTAAATTATAATCAAACAGGTATCGCAGGTATCATCCCAGCAGAATTAAACGGAACAAAAACTAGCAACGGCGAAGTTTTTGATTCAACCCAAATGGTTGCAACCAGCAAAACATTACCTTTGCCAACAATTGCACGCGTAACAAACCTTGAAAATGGTCAGTCTGTTATCGTACGTGTAAACAACCGTGGTCCATTTGTAAATAGCCGTATTATGGACTTGTCTTCTGCAGCAGCACAAAGAATTGGCATGAATGGTCAATCAAAAGTACAGATTCAAGTTTTGGCAGAAGAATCTATGGCTGTAAAAAATGCTACACTGGGTGCAAATACAGTACAACCACAACAGCCTGTACAAACAGTAGAAACAACTACAGTTGTTACAACAACACAGGCACCAGTTGCATCAACACCAGCTGCAACAGGCGAATACAGCGTTCAATTGGCAGCGTTCTATGCACAAGACAGTGCTGACGCATTAGCAGCAAGAATGCGTTCTTATGGTGACGCAGTTGTCGTTCAAGAAGGCGATATGTACAAAGTTCGTATTGTTGGTTTGAATGCTCAACAGGCACGCAGCGTTATTGATGCACTTCGCGCAAATGAAGGCATGGCACCAGGCTTGTTAAAAGATGGTCGCTGGATAAATGCTGACAGTATTTAAAAAATGCCCTTCGGGGCATTTTTTTTATCGATATATTCTTTTTTTATTTTATAATTTGGCCTTATGAAGCAACTTACAGATTTCGATATAGAAAAAATGTTGTCAGACGAGCCTTTTCGTTCTGACGAACAATCCGATAAAAAAGTACGTAAAGAGCTTCATTTATCAACTTTGATTCCTTCAAAAGATTTCATAAAAAAAGATAATGTTGTTTTAGACCTGCATCAATACACAGAAGAACAAGCATGGAATGCAATTAACCAACTTATTTCTTCTGGTGTCAGAACCGCAAAAATTATAACAGGCGCTAGTGGAATATTAAAAATAAAATTTCAACAGTGGGTAAAAGACAGTATAATTTCGAAATACTTTATTTCTATAACCCCTATAAACAACGGTAGTTTTGACGTAAAATTTAGAAAAACAAAAAAAACAATCTAGCGCCCCAGCCATTGAGTTGGGTCAATATAATCATATTTTTTCCCATTATTGTGTTTAATCGCGTAATGCAAATGCGGCCCAGTTGAACGACCTGTGTTCCCAGTTTTTGCCACTTCACATCCAGCTTCTACTTTATCTCCATTAGAAACCAAATGCTGACTTAAATGACAATAAACAGTTTCATACCCATCAGAATGTCTTATTTTTAGCCCCTTGCCGCATGTACTATCAGTCCAAACAGAAACAACCGTACCAGACGCAGGAGAAAAAACAGACGTTCCTAATGCTGCTGCAAAATCAACCCCGGCATGAACGGAATTATTTCCCGTAACAGGATGAATTCTTGAACCATAACCCGATGTAATTTTTGGTTTCCCAACTAAAGGTTCCCCTATTGGTCTTGTTTGCCCCACAGGTATATCAGGATGAGAAGGCGAACATCTTTTCAAACTTGATACTATTATATTTTGAGACTGCGTATTAGCATTACTGATATTATTATTTGTATTAGCAGAACCAGCAGGCGCAACAAAAGAGCCGTTTTCATTTACAGAATACCCACTGGCTAATAATTGGTTAGCGGCATTAATAGTATTTCTTTCTATATTTTCCAATTGTTCTTGCATAGTTATTCCTTGGTAAGCGCAATTTGAAATACAGCGACCAGTACTCTTGTCATATTCTGTTTCCCAAGGTTCATAGCCCTCGCTTAAAACTGCATTTTTCTGAGAAAAAGTTAAATCATTAAATGTCTTGGGGAAGGATTGATTTTTCAACAAACTTGCCCCGAACACATCGTTTGCAACCAAAACTACGCCAGAAAAAATAGTTAATACCAAGCTAAACTTCATAATGATTGAATTATATCACATTCAGCCAGATTTTTAAAACGCTATATTTAATTTAACGCCGGCGGTATGAGCAACATAATTTTCTCTGTAATCCAATCTATAACTTATACCTGCTGTAAAATATTCCCCATAAAAATCCAGCCCCAATCCAGTTGCCAGTGCGGTTCTGTTTGGCGATTCTATTGGTATTTGATAAGAGCTTAAATTAATAAGTTCTACGCCTAATTCTTCTGTACCGTTACTAATAATGTCGTAACTGGCACCTATATTCAAACTTGGGCGAACGACAAAATCACTGCCTATAAAATCAAAACTAAGTTTTATACCGCCAAGGCCAGTTAAGTAATTATACCACCACTTATCAAATTCTTGTGCGACTTCATCGGCATACTTATCAGCCATTATTCTTAGATATTTTACACCTATGCTGGGGGTCATAGACAATCTTCCACGCGACATACGCATACCCGCCGTCATCTGTCCCGCAAAAAAATCTGTATCATACGCACTGTCATCTGTAATTCCAGCTAAGTTTTTATCTGCTGTCCAACTGGTATGACCCCCGTTTAAACCCAAATTCATAAAGATACCGTTTTTAAACAGATATTTGGTAAATAAAGTTATACTGTTACTTACTGCATCGGTATAAACTTTATTATCATGTGTATCAGTCATACTTCTTGTATAAGCGATTCCTAGTTGCCATCCATCTGAAATGAAACCTTTGGCACTAACATTAAATCCTGTATTACGTGTCTTAAAAGACCCATTTTTGTCTGAATCATAATCAGCAAAAACACCAAAAACTTGACCATCCAATATAATATTTTGATTTTTTGTATTACACCCCTTTAAATTATTTGTGCAAGTACCACGTCTGGAAATAATTGGTTCATTTACAACTGAAAAAGCCTGATTTATATGGCTGTTTATCTCAAACAAACTTATAGCACTGCTGTTAAACGCCAGAACAGATATAGTATTCATAAACGCTTCTGGATTTGTATTCTGAGTTTCTCGAACATAAGCCGCCACTTCGGCACCTGGACCAAGCCCAGCAAAAATACTGCTCCATGCTTTTGCTGCATCCGAAAGATACCCCGCCTGAAACTGTAAAACATCTTGTGCATGTGCCTCGTATACACCACCAATCAAAAGCAGCATGACAAACGTAAAAATATTTTTCATGACTCGCCTTATTTTTTGTTTATAATAAGGTGCAAATTGATAAATTTTAACAGGAACCATTTGCTATGAAACAAGTCCAAACTGTATATGACCATATTCGCAGTAACAATATAAAAACTATACTTCTTGTCGCTTTATTTCCTATTATTTTTATAGCGCTGGTATTTTTATTTACCTGGATTGTGGTGCCAGCAGATGAAGCGCTTGTTACGACAATACAAGTTGCCATACCAACCTTTATTGCATGCATGGTATGGTTACTTATATCTTGGGCTTTTGGAGATTCTATGATGTTAAATTTTGCTCATGCCCAAGAAATCAGCGAAGAAGATAAAAACAATCGCGAAATATTTCGCACAGTTGAAAATGTAGCAATAGCAGCAGGTCTGCCAAGACCCAAAGTATATATAATCGACGACGATTCTATGAACGCTTTTGCAACGGGCAGAAGTCCATCCGATGCGTCGGTTGCCTTGACCCGCGGAATTATAAAGAAACTGGACAGACTAGAACTAGAAGGGGTAATTGCACACGAAATGGCACACATAGGTAACAGGGATATCAGATTAGATATGTTATTAATAACTGGCGTAGGTGTAACCGTGTTCACAGCCGATATAATACTCCGTTTGGCATTGTCTGGAAACAACAGTCGCGACGATAATAAAAACGGTGCGGCTATACTATTTATGGTTTGGCTGGCGTTTATGGTATTTAATTGGATAATTACACCTTTGCTAAGAATGGCTATTTCTAGGAACCGCGAATATGCAGCAGATGCAACAGGCGCACAAATAACAAGAAACCCAAAAGCATTGGCATCGGCATTAAAAAAGATTACTACGGATTCCAGAGTAGAATGCCTGGACAAAGTAAAATCTATGTCTGCGGTTTGTATAGCCTACCCTGGTGGACCGCGAGAATTTGTAAGTTCTTTGATGGCAACGCATCCGCCAGTAGAAGAAAGAATAAAAAGATTAGAATCAATGGCTTAATCAAAAAGAGAAAAACGAGGAAAACATGGCAAACTTGCACTTTCATTATGGCACTATGGGGGCATCAAAATCAGCCAGCTTGGTTATAAATGCTTATAATTTTAAAAGGAATGACACAAATGTAGAGGTAATAAAGCCTCAGTTTGATTCAAGATTTGCGGCGGAAAAAATTGTTTCCAGAATTGGCATAGAGACCCCTGCCCTGTCACTAAAAAACTTAAATGACTTTACGCCTAAAAAAGACACACAAGTTATTTTAGTTGATGAAATTCAATTCTTTTCTCCGTCAGATGTAGACAAGTTAGTAGATATTGCAGACAATAAAAATATTATCGTTATGTGCTATGGTTTAATGGTTGACAGTAATGAACAATTGTTTCCGGCATCTAAACGCCTGATTGAAGTTGGCGCAAAATTACACAGAATGGAATCTACCTGTCAGATATCAGGATGTATGAAACTTGCAACACACCACCTGAGGTTTGACAACAAAGGCAATGTAATAAGGGCTGGTGAGCAATTCCAATTGGGCGACAGCAATTTTAAGTCAGTATGTCGTCAGCATTTTAATATGCTTTATCATAAATCTGGCAAAGGAGAAAAAGGCGGCAGATAAAAAAGTTTATAATTTTTCTTGCAATTTGGAATAAAAGACTATAAAATATAAAACCGTTGCGCCCATGGCTCAATTGGATAGAGCATCTGACTACGGATCAGAAGGTTGAGGGTTCGAATCCTTCTGGGCGCGCCAGAAATT
>CASEZC010000036.1 GCA_949292385.1 uncultured Pseudomonadota bacterium | reverse complement strand
GGTGCGGGCAGCGGGAATCGAACCCGCATTTCAAGCTTGGAAGGCTTGCATACTAGCCTTTGTACTATGCCCGCAACAAATCAAAGCTTTTTGATTATATACTATTTTTAATCGAACGCAAGCATTTAATTTATCGTAAAAGCATCGTTCTATCTGATACTATGAATAATGTTCTCCATCTCTAACAGAAACTCTCTGTCATAGCCACGTGCTTTCAAGCGTTGCAACATCAAGTGCGCTGCGTCCGCTACACCCAAGCTTTTACAAATTTCTACGACTGTTACAATTTCATCGCGTGTCATTTTATCGGTCGGCATTAATGCAACCGCTACACCTAATTCACGAATTGCTGCACGTATGTATGCCGCCTTTTTATCACAACAACCATATTCATATAATACTGAATAAGTCTTTGCGTTTTCTAAAAATTCTTCATACGTATATGCATCTGGATTTATATTCTGCCCCACCCTTTTTTCAATTGTCTGACATATATTTTTATCAGAATACAAATAATCCGCAGATGCTTTTTCTGGTGTTTCAGTTTTATAAGCAGCTTCTAATCCTGACGCAATCATCTTTTTACGCATAGCCATATCTTCAAAGAAAGTAGAATTCTCTGGACAACCACGTTCTGACAAAACTTCATAAATATGCGCGGATGACAACTGTGCATCAACACTTGGCATGTTATCATCTACAATATCTTGCAACAGAATTTCTTCAACTACTTTACATGCAGGTTTTATTTCTACATATTTAGTTTCTTCTTGAACTTCTACATTTTCTTGAACTGAAGGCTGAACTTCTGCCACCTGCTCTACCACTTCTACTTTATCAGAAACGAAATAACTTTTTACAGAATCAAAACTGATGCGACCAGTATCATACAAAAACCAAACACCTGCACCAACTGCAAGTAAAATCACAAAGAACCAAAACCAACCGTGATGTTTACGAGTCTTTCTTTGAACTTTTTGTTCTTGTTTCTTATTTTCTGTTTTCATTTTACGACCTTTAAATATTATTATCTTATTGGCGGAAAGCAGTCAGAACTGCCGTCTTCTGGGCAACAGTTAAATCCTAAATCGCCCATATCTGTATAAACTTCACCTGCGCAACACCCATTTTTATCTGGATTAGAGCCATCTGCACAAGTTAAATCAGGATTACTTTTCGGCATATAAGAATAAGCAGTTATTCCCCAACCGACCAAAGCACCCAACATAAAAAATAAAATACATTTCTGCCAAACATATAAATTAAATTTCATCGTCAATTCCCTGTTGTTATAGGAGGATAACATTCCCCGCCATCATCTGGACAACATGCAAAAACAAGGTTTCCCATATCTTTAAACGTTTCCCCTGCGCAACATCCAAATTTATTAGGCTTGCTGCCATCAGTACACAAACCAGCCGCAACATTTGCCGCTGCCTGCTCTGGGCTTACCTCTACTTTTTCTGTTACAGCTTCTTTACCCAAACAATCCGTATCATATTGATTTTGCAATTTTTTCTTATCGTCTTCTGACATAGACAGAGTATCTATTGACTTTTTCAAGCTTTCACAATTCTCATCTTTTTTCTGCAAAAATTCGCTTAGAATATCATCTGCAGTTTTTGTTTCAGCAACAACAGGTGCAGCGACAGTTGGTGCTGCAGCCAATGTAGACACACGACCAGACGTTTTTCGTCCAGATGCAGATTTAGAACATTCACGTCTATATCTTTCTTGCAAATCAGAAAGTTCTTTTTTAGTATCATCATCCGGAGATGCAATCGCAGCAAGTTCAGAAATTTTAGCTTGCATTGTTGCACAATCCATACGTTCACTGACACCCGTACCTGCTGTATCTGCAGCAAACGCTGGCAGACACAACATAGAAAATATGAAAAATAATTTTAATTTATTCATTTATTATCTTCTGCATTTGTAAAATAAAATCTATTGCTGGGTCCGTAAGCTTTTCCATTTTATCCAAGAAAGCCTGCGCTTCACGTTTCATATCAAGTTTTTTATATGTATCGATAACAATTTCAACGCTTTCCTGCCCCATATTCTCTTCTGGCTGCAAAGCAGTAGCAATTTCTATTTCACGCAAAGCCAAAGATTTATACATATCTGCATTTTCAGCACATCCCTTTTCTGCCATAGTGCTGTAGTTAGAAGCATTTGCCAAATGTTTCCAAGCTTCTTTTTCTGTTTCTGGATACAGTCTTTCTTTTAACAGCATTTCTATTCTGCTGCATGTAGCAATTATTTCTGGATGTTCATTTTTTTCTTCTGCGACACTAGTTCTGTCTATTACAACCAATCTTCCTGCACACCCATTAGAATAAGCTTCGTTTAATTCACGTAAAATTTCCACATTTTCTGCTGTTGCGCCTGCTGTTGTAATATTTACTATTTCCTGTGCAACCGCATCACATTCTTCCGCGCCAAGACTTTGTCTGGAAACATCACTTCTATCATAATTATAAGTTATACCTACAAACAAACCGCAAACAAACAAGCCTATCAAAGCAAAAGCACCTAAAAACTTATGTCTTTTGCTGCAAACACATTGAGATTTTAAATCTTTTTTTTCTATTTTTTTCATATTCTCTCTCCTCCAATTTTTTTCTAATTATATCACAATTCCATCTTTAATTGTAATTTTTCTGTCTGCACGTGCTGCCAAGTTCATATCATGCGTAACAAATAACATGGCCATTTTATTTTTTCTGACTAAATCCATTAATAAGTCAAAAACACTCTGTGCATGTGCAGGATCCAAACTTCCAGTTGGTTCGTCCGCCAATAAAATTTCAGGATTATTTGCCAATGCACGTGCAACAGCTGTACGTTGCTGTTCACCACCAGACATTTCCCCCGGCAAATGAGATTCCCTATGTGCAACATTTGCAGCCTTTAACAATTTCATCGCTTTACCGTTTGCAACAGTTTCTGAAACACCATTTGTCAGCATAGGTAACACAACATTTTCCAAGGCTGTAAAATCTGATAACAAATTATGTCTTTGATAAACAAAGCCTATTTTTCTTCTGCGCATTAAAGTACGCATTTCATCATCCATTTTGTGGACTGGCGTACCGTCTAACAAAATACTTCCAGACGTTGGTTTATCAAGCAACCCAACACATTGCAACAAAGTAGATTTTCCACTGCCAGACGGACCAACTAATGCGATAATTTCCCCACGATGCAAATCGAATCCACCACCGCGCAAAATATGTAACGGCTGTCCCCCTTCTATAAAAGTTTTCTTAATATCACGCACAGATAAAACAACATCTGCCTTAGATACTTTAGACAAAGAATTTAATATGTTTGCCATTGTGCGTTTCCTTTTATTCGTTTCTTAATACATCAACAGGGTCTGTGCTTGCAGCTTTCCATGCAGGATACAACGTTGCCAAGAAAGACAAAGCAATCGCTAAAATTGCAATACCGACAACCGTGCTTGGTACTAATTTTGATGGTAATTCAGACAAATAATACAGTTCTGCAGGAAACAAGTCGCGCCCTGTCGCCCACTGAAAAAACTGTCTGATAGGTTCTATATAAATAGCAATCAACACACCAAAAACAGTTCCAAAAAAAGCGCCTATAATTCCGATACTTGTTCCAGACAATATAAATATTTTCATCATAGACCTGCGAGAAACCCCAAACGTACGCAACACAGCAATATCTTTTGATTTATCTTTTACCAACATCACCAAGCTAGAAACAATGTTAAACGCCGCGACAATTACTATCAGCATTAATATCAAGAACATAACGTTTGATTCTACCTGCAAAGCTCCCACGAAACCACGATTTAAATCCCGCCAATCACGAACCACAAAACCTTCTGGCAATAAACGAGATAAAGAATCACGAACAGCCTCTGTATCTTCTGGGTCTTTTAAGAATAAATCTATATGTGTAACTGCATCACCAATATTCAAATACTTCTGCGCAGTTTCAAGTGGCATAAATATATATCCAGAATCATATTCATACATTCCCATAAAGAAAGAAGACATAACCGGATATGCCATTATACGCGGCATAGAACCAAAAGGTGTTGGCGTTGCACCGTTTGCAGACACCAAAGAAATCTTATCCCCCATACCTACGCGCAATGCACGCGTCAATGAAGCGCCTGCAACTAATTCACCATCAGTAATTTTATCCAATGGTTTCCCATAAATTTTTGTTCCCGTTGTTGTCTTTGCAGCCAAATCCGACATTCTTATACCGCGAACCATCGCACCAGTATTATTCCCATTGGCGGTTGCCATAACCTGCCCCTCTGCAATAGGAACTATACCAACAGCATTTGCAGAAACTATTTTATTCTGCTTCATTTTATCTATTAAGAAATCATAATCAGCAATTGCGCCATCTTGATGATAAACAACAACATGCCCATTCATACCAACTATACGAGACAACAATGTATCATGGAATCCGCCCATAACAGACATGACAACAATCAGCGTCGCTACGCCAAGAGTTATACCTATCAAAGAGACCCATGATATAACAGAACCAAAACCACGTTTTTTAGCAGATAAGTATCTAAAAGCTATTTTTCTTTCCAATCTAGAAAACATATTAAAAACCTTTATTTGCTTTCCATCAAGAACTGACGCAACGCATCACCCACAAGTGGCGTTTGTTCTGTTGGTATATTATTAGCATCCACGATAGAAATAAGTCTTGGTGACATAAATACAACCAATTCAGCAAATGGACTTATTAGCGTTTCCGGCGTTGTAACGAAAGAATGCGTCGGTATTCCTATGATAACATAATTATCACCTACACTTGACGGTATATTAAACGAAGACAATTCACCCTGGCTTGTACGTAAAACTATCTTTGCATCTATCTTATTCTGTCCGCCATAATCACCGTACTTACCCGTTGCACCTATGATTAAATCTGTCTCCAATCTATCTTCTTTACTACACTGCCCGATATCAAATCTAGATTGCCAACCATTAGGAATAACAAAAGTTCCCTGAGATATTAATACTACATTAGCCTGCTGAGACAAAAATTCTTGTAACGTTTTAGTATTTATTTCTGGGCTAACAACCAGCGCACGTCCGACAACACCAGGAATAGACATTTTTATATTATTATCACCAAACGCTGGCAACAAATTCATCCATATAATAGGATTGTCTGTGCGTGGATAAACACGGTATACATCAATATCCCAAGCCAACATATATTTCTTAGAAGATATATCTGCTATTATTTTTGCTACTTCTCGCTCTGTCTGATAATTACCTTCAAACACGACCGTCTTATCCTGCCAGTTAACCAGCAAATTACGCATATCTGCCCCATGCATAGCATCTAAAAGAGCCATTATTATACTTTCGTTTTTTGGCATCTTTATCATCCACTTTGCACGATGATTTAAATGCAATTCTTCAACTTCTTCATCATAACTGTAATATACACGTCCCATCTTAGACATTAATTCAACAGAATCAACCAACGTACCCGAAGAAATTGAACCAGATATTTTTTCAAACATATCTTCGTCTTCTACGACTGAGATACCGGTACCGTCCAACAGTTTATCCAAAGCCTGCTTAACCGTAAGTTCTTTAAATTCATAATCAGAAACTTTCAAATCAGGCAAATCATCGCCAACACCTAATCTGACAATTTCTATTTTTTCTTCCGGCACAACAGAAAGCACACTTTGGTTATCCCAATTTACCTCGCAACGTTTTGGTAAATCTATAGAGAAACGTCTGGCAGTATCAGTTGTCAAAGCCGCTTTCTTAGGAAAGATAGGAACAGAATTTTCATCTATCACAAAGTTTTCAACAACATTTATAGTATCGTATTGAGGTTGTTGATTTCTTTGCGTACAAGCACAAACCATAATCGTGCAAACTAATAAAGAAACTTTTTTGATAGCATACATATATTTTTTCATATTTTCCCCTTATTTAGTTTTACACTTTAAATATTCATTACTCTTTCAAATTCTTCCAAAGTCATCTCATAAATGGGCTTCTGTGTAGGAGTCGTTAAATCTTTAACCTTTTCATATTGCCCCTGAAATTTTTTGATAACAGCAGCAACATCTGCAGGGACTGCCGCAGAACGACTTTCTAACAATCTTCTACCATATTCTGCAACAAATTCCAAAGTGTCCGCAACAAAGAACCTTCCTACATAATTTTCCATTGCGATACCGCCCTTTTGAACACAAATGGCAGACATCATCATTGTCATTTGGTTATAAAAATTTGCCAGCTTAATAAAATTTTGAACTGTTATCGCCATGCCTCTGTCCTATATCCCTTTTTCCCTATTATAAAAACTATTGCCCCCCTAAGGCAATTAAATTATAATAGAAAGCATGAGAATAAAATACCTAATAATATTATTAACCCTATCCGCATGTGCATCAGCTAATCGTGGCAGCTTAGATAACGCAACCATACTTAATTGGGAAAACGAGTCTGTAACAATGGAACAATTCGTAAAAGACCACAAGGCTTGCTTGGGAATTACAGAGCCATCTTATATGCCACGCTCCAGAATTGCGAAATTGCTTGCCCCGAACCAAAGCAGCCTAATGCCTGACTGGGATGGATTATGGGTAACATTCCAATCAAACGAATACAAAGACGTAGGTCAAAGATCTTTATTATCAGTGCCAAGAAATACGACATCTAAATCCGTTGGTTCGTATCGTAAATGTATGTTTAGACGTGGTTATTTATTACGCGCCAGTTAATAACAGCAAAAACTTTTAAACCCGTTTAAAATGTGATATAATAGAGCGCATGAAACGTTCTATATGGTTTTGGTTATATTTTGTAATTGCTATTATCTTGGCAATCTATTTTGCATCAAAAACAATAATGACAGGACTTGGTTATGGTTCTGCATCCAGGGTACGTAGTATATCTATAAAAACAGATACAAAAAATAAAGACTTAACCGCGATTGCCGCTGCTGCAGCGATTGCGCCCGGTTCACGTTCTTATCAAATAAATTTAGACGAATTAAATACCAGAATAAATGCAGTACCTGGTGTAAAAGAATCTGCGGTTCACAGAAAACCTGATGGAAATTTATCTGTAAAGGTAGAACTTTATAAAGCGGTTGCTTTATGGACGGATGGCGAACACTACTATCCCCTGTCAGCAGACGGAACGATTGTAAAACAGCCAAAGGAAAACCGTGATGAAGGCAACGTTGTTTTTCGTGGTGCGGTTCCTTCCGATATATCAGAAATAACCAAAGCCGCACATAATTTATTAAACGATTTGGATTGCTTAGAATGGATAGAAGGAAGAAGATGGAATCTTCATACAACCGGTGGCATAACGGTTTTACTGCCCGAGAAAAATCCTACAGATGCGATTGGAAGTTTAATAGTATTAAATAACAACCATAAAATACTATCTAAGAAATTAGAAATAATAGATATGCGCGATTCATCAAGAATACTTGTAAGATAATGAACTTATTTGACTCGGCATTTTTATGTTTAGACATTGGTACCAGCGGAGTTCGCGGTATTGCTCACCGTGTTCGTTCTGGTCACATTGATAAATCGGCAGTACATACAGAAAACAGTTTTGATACAGTATTCGCTTTAAAATCAGTAATAGACGAACTTGAAAAGCAAATTGGCGCACATTTTGACACTGCGTATATAACAGGAAATTTTGGTGAATCAGATTTTGAAATGTCTGTTAAAAACACAGTTTGGAACAGTGAACATAAAATAAGCCTTTCAGACATACGCAATCAAATTTCAAAAATATCTGCTCGCGAAGGATTTTATCCTATGCACATAATACCACTAAGGTATGACACCCCAAGTGCAAGAAACATGTTTTCACCTGTTGGTCACATTGACAGACAGTTAATATCTGTATTTGGAGCGATATTTTATTCCAGTGAAAAATTAGAAGAAATCTTTTCTTTTCTTCGCAAAGCTCATATTCAGTCAGAGGCTTTTTTTGATCCGCAGTTTTTACAAAACTTTGTATTTCGCAAGCCAAAGCAAACAACTATGTTCATAGATTTTGGTGCACAATTTACCAGCGCATCAATATGGACAGACCGTGGTCCTGTTTGGCATAAAAAGATAACTTCTGGTGGCACAGATATAACATTTGATATATCAGAAAAATTAAACATAGATTTTGACGACGCAGAAAGAATCAAAAAAAACGTTGCAAGTTTAATTCCGAAAGAAATGGACAGGTTTACTCCTGCTGATACAGCATATGAATTTTCTCGTTCAGATATAAATGATATAGTACTGCCACATATTGTTGACATAATTGCGACATTAAAAACAGAATGCGCCAAATCTTTTACGAAATATAAACCACAACAAATAATAATAAGTGGTGGTGGCGCAGAAATAGAAAATATAACAGAGTTTTTAGAAAACGCTTTTAATATTCCTGTTAAGAACATTAATTTTGATGCGTCTGTACGCGCACTTTCTGATTATATATGGAAAGGCGAATCTGCCCACAGACAAGCATACATGGACAGAAAAAATAAGATTGATAACATCTCTGAAAAAATAAAAAAATTATTTAAAATAAAACAAAAGAAAAAATCTCACTTTATACCCATATTGCCAAGTACATTATGCTTTAATATGAAAAGTCCTATGACCTACTCTTTATTTAAAGCTGGCGGCATATCAATAATACACGTTGATATAATGGACGGTTTTTATGTAGATAGAATTGCAAGTGGTATACCAGAATTAAAATACATCAGAAATCATACTGACGCACATTTACACGTTCACTTAATGACAGAAAGCCCGACTGTTTGGGCAGCAGATGCGATTGCCGCCGGTGCAGACACGATAATATTATCAACGAACACATCGGGACTTAGAAATGCAATAAAGATAGTAAAATCTGCATCTAAACGCGTTGGTATTGCATTAAATCCAGATTCTTCTGTTGAAATATTAAAACCAGTTTTACGAGAAATCGACGAAGTAATGATTATGACCGTCACCCCTGGTGCTGCTGGTCAAGAATTTGAAGAATCATGCTTACACAAAATATCTATATTAAATGCCACCAGAAAAAAATATGGTTTAAGATATACGATATCAGTTGACGGTGGAATAAATCCTGAAACTGCGCAAAAATGCTGGGAAGCTGGTGCAGATATGTTAGTCAGCGGTTCTTATTTAGCAAAAAGCAACGATTTTCCATTTGCTGTACAAAGTTTACTAAAAAAGAACCCGTGTTAAAAACACGGGTTTTTGCAAACAAAGCATTCTGATTTTAATACTACTATTAAAACCATAGGGATGTGGGTTCGGGAACTTGTTAAGCCCTTACTGTGCAATGTTCGCGATGCGAATATCACCATCCGCATAAAAACTATGATTTTATTTTGTTAAATATTCAACAGGGACTATTTCCCAAGGTTATTTTATAACAAGTTTTCGCCCTGCTTCATATTGAGTCAAATATATATGTATCGTATCTTCTGGCAAGATATCTTCTGCAATTTCCGGCCATTCAATTAACGTAATATCATTTGCAATTGCATAAGGCAAACCTATTTCGGTAAGCTCAGATTTATCCTCGATTCTATACAAATCAAAATGAGAAATGCCGTCATAATTCTGAACGATTGTAAAAGTTGGGCTAGGAACAACAGTATCTTGCCCCTTTAAAGTCTGTATTATTGTGCGTGCTATTTCAGATTTTCCCATACCTAAATCACCATGCAACGCGACAGTAACAGGGGCTTTTAACGATGCAGCAAACAGCTTTGCCCAATTACGTGTTTCCGACAAATCACTTAAAATAAATTCTTTCATTTTTTACTCCAACAACAACAAATCGTCTTCTAGTTTATGAATTGCGTCACGCAAATCAGCCGCTGTCTCAAATTCAAGATTTTCTGCTGCATCGCGCATCTGCTTAGTTAACTTCTTAATTTCTTTACGTAAGGATTCTGCATCCATAACGCCCGTAGAAGTATAAACGAACTTACGCTTTTTATCAGTCTTTTCTTCTTTATCCCCGACTTCTGCGAAAACAGCCTTTGTAACAGTCTTAGGCGTTATATTATGCTCTTTATTATAAGCCATCTGTTTTTCACGACGTCGTTCTGTTTCACCCAACGCTTCACGCATAGAATCCGTAATTTTATCAGCATACAAAATTACTCGTCCATTTGCATTTCGTGCAGCACGCCCTATGGTCTGAATAAGCGAACGAACCGAACGCAAGAAGCCTTCTTTATCCGCATCCATAATTGCAACCAATTCGCATTCAGGTACATCCAATCCTTCACGCAACAAGTTAATACCGACCAGAACGTCAAATTTTCCAAGTCTTAAATCACGTAACAGTTCTATACGTTCTAGTGTTTCAATATCACTATGTAAATATTTCGCCTTAACCCCGTTTTCAACGAAATAATCCGTCAACTGTTCGGCCATTTTTTTAGTAAGCGTAGTAACCAGTACCCTTCCCTTAACATTTTTTACTTCTGCCAACAAATCATCTACTTGATGAGTTGTCGGTCTAACTTCACAAACAGGGTCCAAAAGTCCTGTTGGTCTAATAACCTGTTCTGAAACGATTCCGCCAGATTGAGCCAATTCCCATTCTGCCGGTGTTGCAGAAACGAATATAGTCTGAGGACGTAAGCTATCCCACTCTTCAAAAGTAAGCGGTCTGTTATCAACGCACGCCGGCAATCTAAAACCATATTGAGACAAAGTTTCCTTTCTTGCCCTATCGCCCCTAGACATTGCAGAAATCTGAGGTACAGTTACGTGACTTTCATCGATAAATAAAACAGCATCTTTTGGTAAATATTCGAACAAAGTCGGTGGTGGCTGCCCAGGTAACCTGCCAGAAAGATATCTGGAATAATTTTCTATACCTCTGCAAGTACCAGTAGACTCCATCATTTCTATATCAAAATTAACTCTTTCACGCAGTCTTTGTTCTTCGATATACTTCATGTTTTCATGAAAATATTCTAATCTTTCAGATAAATCTTTTCTTATTTGCCCTATTGCCTGCAAAATAGACGGCATAGGCGTTGCATAGTGAGTATTTGGATAAACTGCAATTCTGTCTAATTTTTGTAACTTAGCACCTGTTAAGGTATCAAATTCCCATATTTCTTCTATTTCATCACCCCAGAAAGAAAGCTTCCATGCCCTATCTTGCGAATGAGACGGGAACAAATCTAACGTATCACCACGCACTCTGAAAGTACCACGTTCAAAAGCCATGTCATTACGCTTATATTGAATATCTACCAAAGAATGCATAACATCAGCCATGCTTATTTTATCACCTGCATGCAAAACTATTTTCATTCCAGAATATTGCTCTGGCGATCCCATACCATAAATAGAAGAAACCGAAGAAACGACAACAACATCGCGTTCTTCCAACATTGCACGCGTTGCACTGTGACGCATTCTATCTAACTGCTCGTTAATAGACGCATCTTTATCTATATAAGTATCGGTTGTAGGCAAATAAGCTTCTGGTTGATAATAATCATAATAAGATACGAAATATTCAACATGATTATTAGGAAAGAAAGATTTCATTTCCGTATATAACTGAGCCGCTAAAATCTTATTCGGTGCCATAATCAGCGCAGGTCTACCTAATTCCGCAATAATATTAGCCATTGTAAAAGTCTTGCCAGAACCAGTAACGCCCAGCAAAACCTGACTGCGCCTGCCCTCGTTTATACCAGAAACCAATTCAGAAATAGCCTGTGGTTGGTCACCCATAGGCTTATAATCACTCTGAAGATCGAATATTTTTTTATTCACAAGGTATAATATAATTCATTATAATTAAAATACAAGGAAAGAGAGAATGTTACTAAAACCCAGATACAAGCGCAGAATTTTTTGGTCTTTCATAATATTTATAGGTGTGCTTTTAATTGCGCTGGTTTTGGTACCTCCGATGATAACGCTGAACGGCTTAAAACCGAAAATAGAGGCCGCCATTGCTGAACAAACAGGCGTTAAAGCAAAAATAAACGGCAACATAAATTTCAGTCTGCTTGGATACACAACCATTGTTGCACATAATGTGGAAATACCGATTGGTAACATTGGTGCTCTTATGTTCAGACTGCCTTTTACAAGTATATTCGATATAAACAATACTGAATTTAGTGGTGATATCGCAGCATATAACGCAAATGTTACATTAAAAACTTTGACTCCAAAAGACTTTAACTACCCTATTGAAATACATAACTCTTACGTAACATTCAAAGGCAAGCGCTTGGAAATAATTGATGCAACCTTGGATAATGGGGCTCTTGTCGGTACCGTCAGATCAGAAAACCACAAATACGATATAGATTTTGAGCAAGATTTATTCTATGTAAGAAATCAGAATGAAAAACTTGAAATATCAGGTCAGTTATATTCAGACGGTTCAATCCGTGGTCAGTTATCAATGGAAACAAATGATATAAATAAGTTATTTAACTTTTCAGAACCTAAAATAGATACAATCGTTGATTTATCTGCAAAGTTCGAATGGGATGGCGGGAAAGGATATTCTTTCAAAGATATTCAAGCAAACAAATTTTCTGGAAACATAGAAGTACTGCCAAACGGCGCAAAGATAATACAATTGTCAGGTAAAGACGTAGAATATGATTTTTCATTTTTATTAAAACCATCAAGAATATTCTATCGAACAGATTATAATTTGGATTTTTATGGTAAGTTAAAATTCGGTAATTATGAATTTAAGCATTTAAAAATAGATGCACTTGGAACGAAAGACAAAATAGAAATAACAAATGTAATTGCTGATGACATAGCAATGAATGGTGGTTACATAGATTCAAATGGTGCAAATAATATAATGATAAATATGCCTTATGAAGGTCTTCCGTCAACGTGCGTTTTTTCTGGAACACCAGACAATTGGAAATGCAGCGATTTCAGTTACGGTGATTATTCAGGCAGTCTATCTGTAAACGGTGATAAATTTGAAATATTCATACAATCAGACAAACCAATGCCAGACAGAGCAACACTAATAAGATGGGCAAAAAAGCTTGGCACATACGGAAAAATAAACTTCCAATTTAAAGATATTGCTGGCAGTTTTGATATAGAACCAGAAAAGATTCAACCATCTTATACTTTTGCCCAAGGTAAAACATTACAATGGTTAAACCCAAACATAAAAAACATACCTGAATTTATGCGCACCGCCCGTGGCGATTTTAAATGGGATGGCGATACAATGGTATTTATTCCAGAAACAAACCGTTGGATATTAGAGTTATCAAAAAACAACTTTAAAATCACTGGTAAAAATGCAAAAGAATGGTTTCCAAACTTGGATTTACAATCCATAAACAATCTGGAATATACAGTTTCTGGGGCATATAACGGTGAAAATATATCTAATCTAAAAATACAAATAGCCGGACAAGTATTTACTGGTGCCGCAAGCGGTAAAAACGTGACGCTTCACACAACACTATTAAACATAGATTCTTTTGTAAGTCAGACATATTTAGATAATTATGAAGAACTGGAATTTTTAACAAACACACCTATTCTTATACCTTTTGAAATACCAGTAAATATATCTTTATCGGCTGATTCAATAATATATAACGGCGATGAGTTTAAAAATTTTGTATATTCATTAAAAAGCAACATACAAACGTTTTCTATAACAGACAGCGCACGTGGAAATTTATTAACAACGATAAGTAAAGAAAATAATAGATATAAAATATTTGCTCAATTGAACAAATTTTTAATAAATGGTTCTTTGCTTTCTTCAAATATGCCGCTGAATATAAAAAACAGCATGATAACCGCAGAAATAAATATGAAGACATTCGGTAACATAGCTCATGATATAAAATACAATATGTCTGGAGAAATGGATTTATCATTTGACGGCGGGTATTTAGTCGGTTTAGGAATAGATAATTTCTACGCATCTGCAAATAATTTAACTACATTAAATGCCGAATTATCTTTAGCGAACGCCTTAGAATCAGGTGAAAGTTTAATAAAGAAAATGCGGATAATTGGCAAATACGATAACGGTAATTTTGAAACTACCAGCCCGATAGTTCTACAGTTAAGACATACTGATGCAACCGGAGAAATGTCTATAATAGAAGGCAACATGCAAGCAACATTTAACATGACTTTACGCGGCACATCGCCATCACCTACTCCGATAGAATTGGAAATACAACAAAATAATAAACGCAAATATTCTTTATCAGAAATAATGAGAAACTTTGACCCTACATTTATGCGTGGTTTTATAAAAACGCATTCAAAGTTTTAACGTTTATTATCTGAAACAGAACGCATAAAAATGTCACGAGGAACAGCTCGTCCATCTTTATCTGCATAATATTTAAACTGCCCAATAGATACACAATGAAAACCGCCGGCATAAAATTTTATTCTGCGTCTACCCTGCAACAGCATTTTTTCTGGGCCAATTAAATCAACGGATTTTCCTGTTAATGCACGTCTGGCAATTTCAAAAACACTCTTTGTACGCATTTGATGAGGCGCATATAAAACCCCGCCTCTTTTCACCAAACCTGAAAAATCATATTTATCAGCATTATTTTTTAAAACATCTATTTGATATTGACTAAGCCCCATAACCTGTGCCAGTTTATCCACATCCGCCGTTTTTTGCATTTTTCTCTCCATTTTTGCATAAAATTATACATAGGAATGTTTTTGTTTTTAATAGGTTTGATTTCTTAAATAAAAAATACCCGCTATACAGCGGGTACATTCTATTTTTAATAAAGTATTATCCCTTTTTACGAACTTGGATATGAACTTCACGAAGTTGCTTTTCTGTAACTTCACTTGGGCTGCCCATCATAAGGTCTTGTCCGCGTTGATTAGTTGGGAAAGCAACAACCTGACGAAGATTTGGTTCGTTCAGCATTATTTGAACAAGTCTGTCCAAACCGAATGCGCATCCACCGTGAGGAGGTGCACCATACTGGAATGCCGTATACATACCACCAAACTTCTTCTTAACAATTTCTTCGTCATAACCAGTTATTTCAAAACAACGTAACATAATTTCTGGGTTAAAATTACGAAGCCCACCACTGCAAATTTCTGCGCCATTTAACACCATATCAAACTGAGCTGCTTTAATTGACAATGGGTCTTTTGTTTTCAGTTCTTCCAAGGTTGCCATTGGGAACGAGAACGGATTGTGAGTAAACGCAAGTCCCGTCGGAGATTCTTCATCTTCTTCAAAGAATGGGAAAGATTCAATCCAACACAAACGAAATTCTTTTGGATCAATCAAACCTAAATCTTCGCCTAATTTGTTACGTAATTTACCTGCGGCTTTTGCGGCAACATCTTCCTTATCACAAATAAAGAACAAAGAAGAATTATCACCAGAAATTTCACGTAACTTTGCGATACGTTCTGCGTCTAACTTCTTTGCAACAGGTCCTTTTGCTTCATCTGCAAAAACAATATAACCCAGTCCGCCCAGTCCAAGTTCTTTTACAGCGTAATCGCCAAGTTTATCAAACCAAGAACGAGGTTTGTCTGCGGAATTCGGTGCAGGAATTGCACGAACAACCGCGCCCTGCTCTATAGCATTTGCAAAGATACCGAAATCTGATCCACGGAAAATTTCTGTTACATCAGAAATAATTATAGGATTACGTAAATCAGGTTTATCAGAACCATATTTTAACATGGCTTCATCAAATGGAATATGTGGTATATCTTCACATACCTTTGCATCTGGTACAAATTCTTTGATAATAGCAGGCATTAAAGAATTACCAACGGCCTGAATATCTGGCAGGTCAACAAAAGACATTTCCAAGTCTAATTGATAGAATTCTAACAATCTATCTGCACGCAAGTCTTCATCACGGAAACAAGGTGCAATTTGAAAATATCTATCGAAACCAGATATTTGCAGCAACTGCTTGAACTGCTGTGGCGCCTGTGGCAAAGCATAAAACATACCGTGATGATAACGAGAAGGAACGATAAAGTCACGTGCCCCTTCTGGACTAGAAGCAGTTAAAATAGGAGTCTGGAATTCCGAGAAACCCATTTCCCACATTCTATCACGAATGAATTTAATCATGCGGTTACGCATCAAAATATTATGATGCAAAGATTCGCGGCGTAAATCCAAATAACGATATTTCAAACGCAAATCTTCTGCAACGGAATCATCATCACCAAACACCTGGAAAGGTAAAACATCAGAATTTGTAAGAACTTCCCAAGATTCTGCTTTTACTTCTATGGCACCGGTTGGTATTTTATCGTTAACAGCAGCCTGGTCACGAGCAACGACAGTACCTGTAATTTTAATAACGGATTCTGGGCGAACTTTTTCCAAAGCTTCGTTTCCACCGTCAAACACGCACTGAGTAATTCCATAATTATCGCGCAAATCAATAAACAACAGCGCGCCATGGTCACGTTTACGATGAACCCAACCTGAAAGTACAACGGTCTGCCCGACGTTTTCTTTGTTAAGTTCACCACAAGTATGTGTTCTATACTTAGATTTCAAAGATAACATAATGGTCCCTTTTTTTTATTTATTCGGGAGCAAAAAATTTAGGAATTTCGGCACCCGAAAAGATTCATTACAGGGGCGCAATTTAGGTTGCGCGGTGCCACCCTGATTTATAACTTAACGCGGGTTTAGTTCACTCCATGGTTGTCAGTCATATCACTGCGAACGCGCCCAAAAATAATTCAGAAGAAACTATAACACCGAAAAATTAAGAAATCAAGGTATGAAAAATAACTAAAAAGCAACATAAAAATATGATAAAATACTTAGTATTAAAAAAATAGGTATTCTTATGAAGCGAATTATTTTTATTCTAGGTATAATATTTATTAACACACCTGCTTTTTCTACAGAAAACTATTTAACTCAAGCAATAATGAATGTAAAAAGTGACTGTCTTGGTATTTCTACAGAACTAGAAGATATGAAAAGAATGGCCGGGATAAGCACTGCTGTAACCAGCGTCGGAACGGTTGCGGCTGGTGGGGCATTAACAACAGGTATAGTAAAAACACAAAAAGATTCAGAAATAGAAAGCTATGAAGAAGCTATAAATAAACTAAATTCTATAAAACACGAAAATAAAGAATTAGATTACATAGCATTATCAAAAGAAGAAATATACAAATACTTAAAATTAAAAATAATGGAAGATATTTCCTATGGGTTAATAAATCAGCTAAACAATGAAAAAGAAGAATTAGAAAAAAAATCTAAAACGCTTGGCAATATAAGAACGGGTTTAATGGCCGGCGACACAGCGATTAATGTAACCAATGCCGTTCTGTCTGGAAACAATAAAATCAAAGGCGATTTAAAGAATCAAATAAACGCATGTATCCAATCCGTAAAAAATTTATCTAAAGCAAAACAACAAGCACGAATTGAAAACAATATATCTGAAGAAGAAATAAAAGAAATAGATAAAATAGTTCAAGCATGCAGCGAATGGGAATATTTGGACATAAGTAAGATAAACAGTAAATCTGATGGTGCTATGACCTCAAGTATAATCGGTGCTACAAGCGGTATTGTAGGAACTATTACTAGCGCCGCAGCAAACAGCGAAAAAATAAGACAAAATAATTCGTTTGAGGGGAATAAAAAGGAAAAAAATCTGAACACAGCATCAAATGTTTTAGCTGGGACAACAGCAGGTGCTTCTTTGGCATCAACAATATTTAGTGCTACCCAGATAAAAACGATTAAAGACGCTTCTGAAATAGCAAACAAATGCGAGGAGACATTAAAATGAAAAAAATATTATTGAGCTTGATTATAACATTTGCTGCTATTTCTGTAAGTTTTGGTGCAAATAAAATAGATACTTTAGATGCCCCTATTTTCTGGCAACCTGACGCGATAAAAGAATCTCTTGAAGCATTTAATGCAACAGAAACGCAATTTTCTGAATTTATTAACATATATTACGACAAAACAGAAACCGCATACGGCACCCAAAGAATTTCTGCGATGGATATATTCTACATATGGTTAAATGTATTTGCAGAACCGGATGAAAACGGAAAAATTTCTGACGAGCAAATCACAAAAGCCCAAAATTTCATATTTTATTTAATAACCAAACATAATGATATTATAGCAAAATTAGAAAAAGAAATATCAAACAGTTCTGAAAATAATTCAGACATAATAACCACAGAAAAAGCAGAAGAAATATATAAAAATACCATGGAACTTGTTTGTGCACCAAATAAGATAAGTCAATTTCATTTTTACAAGACCTCACCTCAGACAAAGGAAACAAAAGTCACGTGCAATCCTATAAGTTCCGAAGGAAGTAATATGTTTTCATGCATACTTGAACGAGTATTTGCCACTGGGACAAAAGACACGATATGTACGATGGCTTGCAGTCAGGTAAAATTTGAAAGAGATACAAATGGCTATAATATGAGAACTATAAATTGTTCTGGTCAAATGGTTACACAAAAATAAAAACTGGTGCCCCTACTACATAAAAGTTGGGACAACTGGAACAGATTTTATAATGAAATTATCCGAATTGCAAGGATTATTAAGGAAAGCGGAATCGCAAAATATATATAAAAAACCGCGACAAAAAAATAAAATGACCGATTCGTATTTTTTACAACAAAAAACTCACCGAATAGTTGTTTTAAAAAATAACAAATATTTTTATTACACGACACAAAAAAGAAAAATAAGTCAAAAACACACTCTCAGAAAGGCCATATAAAATATAGTAAAAACAAATAATTATATACAAAAGCATCTTTAAAAAAACAAAAAAAACACACTCTATACGGAACAGCAAAAAAAACAATAAAAAATACTTGAACTTAAGTTTTTTTATTTTATTATATAAACAAGAATAAATAAAAAGGATCTGCAAATGGACAATGACGAATGGGTACTTTTTAAAGAAAATAGAACAAAAACTAAAATACGCGCTT
>CASEZC010000035.1 GCA_949292385.1 uncultured Pseudomonadota bacterium | reverse complement strand
GTTGCAGGACATGTAGCATTTGATTATGTAAATACTGAATCTTTCAATTGGGGTGATGACGGTCTTCATCTAATTAGCATGGGGCTAGATGCATTCTTTGCTTTGAATGACAATTGGTCTTTATTGGCTGGTGCTGAATATACAGGCATTATGGACGATAGAGTAGAAAATGCTGGTACATGGGAAGGTAAGTTAGGTGCCAATTATAATATTGACGATAACAAATTCCTTGGCATTTATATGACAAAAGAAATGAATCATCAAAGCGCTGGTAAATGGGTTGTAGAAGATGGTTTTGGATTTGGTGCTAAGTTTGGCTTCCAATTCTAATATTTATAGTAGAATAATAGAAACCGACCTTTGTTAGGTCGGTTTTTTGTTGGTGATTTGCTTCCTATGGAATTTGTTAGTTGGCTTGTGTCAATATGTGTTCGTTAGGAGGCGTTATGAAAAAAATATCTGTTTTCATAATAACTGTATTTGCTTTTTCTTCTTTTTCTGCAAGGGCAGGTATATTAGATGTTAGTAGGCTTACAGAAGATGGAGAGTTTTCTGCAAGTTTTGGGGCCGCCTTTAAAACTGGGGCAAATAAAGCTGGCGATGCTCAAAATGATATTTCTTCTGGTACGGTCGAAGAATTGGGGCTTGAAATAGATTATACTTTTTTAGAGGATTGGACTTTATCATTTGCAACTGGAAACGATTATTCGGATTCTCAGATTGGCTTGAGTTATAAAATTCTTACAAATAATGGCTTTAAATTAGATTTTTCTACGAATTATGGAATTGCCTGGACAAAAGATGCAAAGACTGACAAAAGAATAGGTAATAATAATATTGATGCAGGATTCCGTATCCATGGTATCGCAGGTGATGTTTTTCAGTGGGCTGCAAAAATAACAGGGCAATTTGTTTTCGCGGAACCGAAAAATTTTTGGAATGCGGGATTGATTTTAGAAGGTATGTATTACTTTTCGCCTGATTTGGCGACGAAAGTAGAACTTAAGTTCACTTTTAAGGAAATAGAACAGCCAGTGACACTATATGATAGGTCTATAAAAGTTGGTGTTGTGTATAATATGTCTGATAATGCGTCTGTTCATCCGTATTTAAAATATCATTTTAAAACAAAAAATAGTGATCATAGTGATATTTTGCCTGATGATGTTTGGGAACTTGGAACGGAATTTTCAGTTATGTTTTAAGTTGTTTACAAAATTATATTTGTCTAATGTTTGTGTGCTTGATTTAATTAAGGTACACAAATATTTTTTTTGTCTTTTGTTAGTGTTGTTTTTATCCCAGATTCTTAGGGTTTTTGGATGTTTTAATTAACAAAAAAACCTAGTTTTTTCTTGACAATGTTGGGGTTCGTGGTTATAGTATGTTGGCTTTCCGTGTAAATAAGGAAAGAGAAAAACACAGAAAACTGCGTATTTTTGCAGATTTATAATTGCGGTTTTACCGTTAATATAAGTCTGATAGGCGTTTTTTGTGCAGGAAAAAGTAAATAAAAAAACAAAGAGATTTTGAATGCCAACAGTAAATCAACTGATTCGGAAACCACGTAAGAAGGTTGTAGTAAAAAGTACTGCCCCTGATATGGTGGAATGTCCGCAAAAACGTGGTGTTTGCACACGTGTGTATACTACTACACCTAAGAAACCTAACTCAGCTCAGCGTAAAGTTGCGCGTGTTAAATTGGCTAACGGTCGTGAAGTAACGGCATATATCCCAGGTGAAGGTCATAACTTACAGGAACACAGTGTTGTTATGATTCGTGGGGGTCGTGTAAAGGACTTGCCAGGTGTTAAGTATCATATTATTCGTGGTGTTTTGGATACTAAGGGCGTTGAAAGCAGAAAGCAGGGACGTTCTTTGTATGGTGCAAAGGCCGGTAAATAATTAAGTTAATGAATAAATAAACACGCAGTTCGTCTGTGTGAGTAATCTGGGAAACCGGATGAAGAAATAAAAAGGAAAAAATATGTCAAGACGTAAAAGTGCAGCAAAACGTGAAATTTTACCAGATTCCAAGTATAATAATCTGGTTGTTGCAAAATGTATTAATGTT
>CASEZC010000034.1 GCA_949292385.1 uncultured Pseudomonadota bacterium | reverse complement strand
TACAACAGGGCGGCACTTCACTTTGTTTCGTAGTCGCCATATCCGCAATTGGTTGCGTGTTTGAATTCTACAACAGGGCGGCACTTCGCTTTGCTTCGTAGTCGCCATATCTGCAATCGGTCACAAGTCTGTTGCCTAAAATATGGTAGGGAGCAGTCTTGCTATATCGCTTCGGATGTGAATAATACAAAGAAGCAGTTTTTTTTTCAACATTTTTATGATACAATTGTTAAGAAATTTATAAAAATAAAAGGAAGGGAAAAATGAAGAGTTTGTCGCGCTTGGTTTTGCATAGTTCTTTGTTTGCTTTGTTGCCAATTATTGCAAATGCTGCAGGAACTTATTATACAGGATATTATCAGAATCCTCAGCAAAGCTATTCTACACAAAATTATGCGCAGCGTCAGACGACGGGGTATAATTCTTATAGTTCTTATAACAGAAGTTATACAAGTCCAAACTATTCTCCTTCAAGTTATTCTAGTTCTAGATATTCAAATACACAACAGCAGGCGACTAAAACCGCTAGCGTTGCTCCTGCGGCAACGGTTGGTAATACTAAAAGTGGTTTTTGGGCAAATGCCGGTGTGTCACGTGAAATGGCTATGTGGCAGTTTGATATGAAAGAATCGGGAAGTATATTACATTATGATAATATTTCTTGGAATGTTTTGGATTTGAATGCAGGCTACGCTTTTGATTTGGGTAGCTCAAAGATGCAGATAGATGCTGGCTTTAAGTACGGTATGCAGGCCGGCGAGTCTTATATGGTTGATGATGACGTTACAAATGGTGGGTATTTTATAACGCAATGGATAAATGCGGACGATAACAGCGTTATTGGAAATCAGTTAGGACATGCTTTGTCTGTTGGAACCAGTCAAGGTGGAAGCATGATGGGATTCAATGCGGGTATTGGTTTGGTTGATTTCTTTAAAATAGGGAATTTAAAATTTACGCCATCAGTTGGCTATAGATATTTAAGCTATAATTTAACAACAGAAAAAAACTATGGGCTTTCTGTAGACACAGGGCAGTGCGTTGATGTTGGTAGTGGCGAAATTCAATGTAATCCTATTATAATCATTCATTATGATAATGGTACTCAGGAAGTTTTATGGTATGCCAAAGATGAAAATAATGACGGTTTTTGGGATATTGCTGATGGAGCAAATGGTATAAATCCAGGCGGAACTTATTTCTATCAACAACCTGGCACAAGTCATGATTATGACGTTTCTTGGGCAGGACCATATGTGGCGGTTGATATGGATTATGATATTAATGAAAATAATACTGTAAATGGTCGCGTAGAATTGGGTTTGCCTGGGTATAAGGCGACAGGCGATCAGCCGTACCGTTTTGACTGGCAACATCCAAAGAGTGTCGAGGACGAAGCTGGTATGGGGTCCGCATTACATTTAGGTTTGGCAGCAAACTGGACAACAGCTATAACAAATTCTGTTGCGCTTTCTATTGGTTTGACTTATGATTATTATTCTGTAAATGGAGCCGATGCAAAAACATATCTAAATGGCGATTACTATATGGATTGGTATAATGCCATTTTGAATTCTGGTTTGTATGAAAATGAAGAAGCTATGCTGAATCCAGAAACAGGTAGTGCAGAAGCTATAAATATAAAGAATTTAGAAACACAGTGCCCTGGTTGGGTTTGTTCCGCAAATGGTGAAATAGAAGCTTTCTATAAATCCATGGGGATTAGAGTAGGGGTGAACGCAAAGTTCTGATAGTGGTATGAAATTATTAAAATTATTTTTATTTATGGGTGTGTTCGTTAGTGCCTTGTCAGTGGCAAATGCTGCAGGGCTGACGGATACCGTGTCTGTTAATATTACCAGTGATACTGCAGCAAACGCCAAAAATATGGCTTTTGATGAGGCGCGTAGACAGATAATAACAGATACGTTGTCTCAGTATTCTAATGTAGAGCAGTTGAAACCTGCGGTTGCAAGTGCGACAAATACAGAACTGACAAATATGATTGCTTCTTCAAGTATTGCCGGTGAAAAACAGTCTAATACCACTTATTCAGCTGATATAACAATGACGGTTGATAGAGAGGCTGCAAAAAATTGGTTAACCGAAAAGAATGTTCAAAATTGGTTAACAGATGCAGATAATAATAAGGATGTTTTTTTGGTACAAGTCATAATGTCTGATAAAATTGCGGGCTGGATGAATTTGCAGCAATTGGCGCGTGCAGATGGTATTGAAATAGGAACTAAATATATAAATGGAAATCAAGTTACTGTTGAGATACCAAGTGCTAAAAGAGGAAGTTTTACAATAGCAATACGAGAAAATGGTTGGCGCTATTCTAATCAAGACGGTATTTTGCGGATATGGAAATAGCTGTGATGAAAAATATTTTTTATAAACGTTTTTTATCATTTTTGTTACTGGGAGTATTTTGTTCATTTAATGCATATGCAGAAGTAGAAACAGAAAATGCAGATTCAGATGCCTCAAAATTAGTATTATCAATTCGTCGCATTGGCTTGGATATGTCAAAAACACAGGTGCGTAATGCCGCGGAGTATGCTGATTCTCCTGTGTCTGCTTTGAATGCGACAAGTCAGGATTACATAAAGGGAGCTTTGGATACTGTCTTAGAGTATACAAAGAATAAATTTAAGTGGGATAATGGTTTGTTTATGGAGTATGGTAAAACCACTTTAAAACCTTATAATGCCCCAGCGACTACCGACGAAAATGCAGATAAGATATTGTTTTCCAGCAATTTATCTTATTCGTGTTGGGAGTTCTCTTCGTTAAAATTTGGCCCGACAATTCGCGAAGCTTATGAAACTCAGTTTGAGGATACAGAAGCTAATCCAAGACAAAATATTATTCGTTCAAGTGCTGGTATTTCTTTGTTCGATCATAAAATAATAAAAAGTTTATATTTGGCGGGTATACATGAATATGATTTCACATATGCTCATGAACAAAATAGTAAGCTTGGTGCTGAATTTGGTTGGCGTTTGGAATACCTTGTTAGAAAGGGTGTAAAATTTTCTTTTGATGGTTATTATCGTGAATATTTCGACTATTCGGAATATATCCCAACAGACTTAGAACGCGATTTAAGCGCAGTTATAAGATTGGATACTAATTTATGGGGTAAATTTACAATGGGACCTTATGCGCAGTATAGATTGGCAAAAGCTCGCGGAACAGATTTATATGGCAGTAATCTTATTTTTGGAATTTCTTTCAATTATATAAGCAAGTTTTTATTAAATTAATCTTATTTAATTACCGAAAAATTTGCACTTTCCGCACCACCCATTTCATCAATTATTCTTATTGTGTGTTCTCCCATTGGGACATCTTTTGAAAAGGCTTGCCCAGAAAAGCTGGTGCCTATTAAGTCATTATCTAAGAACCAAAATATTTTTGCCTCAGGCATATCTGATATAGCTTTGAAATAAATTTTTTCTGAATCTTTTTCAGACGTTATCACTATGCGTGTGTCTTTAATGGGCGATAATATTACTGGTGGCATACGGTTATTAGTTATTTCGTCTAGGTTACAATTAGGCATAAATGGTGGTGGCGTTTTTCTCTTTATACCAGCACGACGAAACATATCAAGATATTCCGCATCCCAGAATTCAAAAACTTCCATTCTAGTTTTAGTTGAATCGTTCGTACATGCTCTTAGTCCGGTTGTTTTATCTATTGGAACAGCGCGATATATGGAGCTTGTTTCTATTGGCGATTTGCCTGGAATAAAATATGCTTTTGTTTTTTTAGGGCAGTACTTACCTGCCAACCCACCGACACCGTCACACATTTCTATTTCTGATATATTTAAATCAGAATTATAAAAATTATTGTTAGTTACTTTTTCACCTTTTATAGAGTAGTAGTTTATAACGCTTTGCGCCAACGAGAAATATATTGGAGCTGCCGTTTTTGCGCCACTGAAAGAATTATTGGGTTGACCGTCAAAATTACCAACCCAAACAATTAGTACATAATCACCAAATATACCAGCCGTCCATGCATCTCGAAAAGAAGAAGATGTTCCAGTTTTCCAATAGTGTATTAAATTAGAGTTTTTTTGTTTGGTAAATGGTATCTTTCTTAATGGTATCGATTGTCTTGATAGCATATCCAAAACTAAAAAGAATGCTTCTGGAGATAAAATTTGTTCTGCTTCTGATTCGTTGAATAAATTTTTTTCGGTATTTATTTTATAGTGCTTGCCAAGATTTGCCATTGTTGTATATATTTCGGCAAGTTCGAACATAGATACTTCTGCCCCGCCCAAAGCGATGGAAATTCCATAATGTTCAGGTGATTTTAAATTTGTAACACCGGATTCAGATAGTAAATTATAAAAGTTTTTTACGCCAATCTGTTTTAATAAATTTATAGCAGGTATGTTTCTGGAGTGTGTTAAGGCGTCTCGTGCCAGAACAGGACCATAAAATTCATTGTCTGCGTTTTCCGGCGCATACACGCCAAAGCTTATTTTTGCGTCTTTTAATAATGTCATAGAATGTATATAGCCTTTATCAACTGCGGCAGCATAAATTAGGGGCTTAAGCGTAGAACCAGGACTGCGTCTCGCATGAACACCATCGTTTTCACCATAAATTTCTTTGTTGTAATAGTCGGCCGAGCCGATATGGACAAGTTCTTCCATGGTTTTGTAATTAACTAGAATTGCTGCAGCATTTGTTACGCCAATTGATTTTCGTTTAGATATTTCATTTCGTAATGTTGATTCAAGTTTTGTTTGTAAATCTAAATCAAGTGTGGTTTTTATTATTGACTGTTGTGGACCGAGACTAGCCCAGTAGTTATTGTGTTTTTCTATTTCATGATTTACAAAGTGTGGGGCTAAAAATGGCAGTTGCTTTGTTGTTCTGATGTTTATAGGCATTTCTGCCAAAGAATATAGGTTTGTGTCTGCTGGATATTTTTCTATCCAACGGCTTACTAAATCTTTTCTCATTTTTTCAATGTTTTGTAAGCCTGCATGGCTATTTAGACCGCGTTTGACAGGATTTTGTGGAACGGTTGATAATGTGATTGCTTCTATTTTCGATAATTTATCTGCTGGCTTTTCAAAATATATTAATGATGCGGAACCTATACCTTCGATGTTACCGCCATAAGGGGCCAAATTAAGATATGCTTCAAGAATTTCTTCTTTGCTATAAAATGCGTCTATGTAAATTGCTGCGGCAATTTGTTTCAGTTTTCCACTGATATTCTTGGTGTTTAATTTGTATTTTAATCTGGCAACTTGCATCGTTATGGTTGATGCACCTATCTGACGACTGCCAGCAGAAAAATAGTTAATTGTTGCTTTAATTAAAGATACTGGGTTTATACCAATGTGATATTTGAAGTATTTATCTTCATACAATATTGTTGCTTGTTGAATATAGGGGCTGATTTCAGAAATAGGGGTGAATATACGATATTTTTCATCGGCGCTTATCGTCATACGCAATAATTTATCGTTTCTATCAAAATAAGCTTTTGAAAAATGTATATCTTTTAGTAGGGGCGGGGTAAAAAATATCTTAATTATTAAATATAATATTACCAATACAGCAATTGATAAAAACAAAATTCTATGGCGGTGAATGTATTTCACCGCCAAATCAATTAACTGATTGAGTTTATTAGTTTTCTTCATTTAAAACTTTGAATGTGCCTGTATTGCCCGTTGCATTTATTTTGGAATTATACATAGACTCGGCATAAATTCCAGGAATTGTAAATGTTCCTGTGCTGCCTAATTGAGCCGTATATGATATTTCTTTTGCTGTACGTGATAAATCTGTGTATATAATGACTCGGTCTTCTCGAACTTCTATATTTTCAGATTCATCCGATTTTATTTCGTCTATGATAAAACCGCCAGGTAACAGATCTGATATCACAACGTCAGATGCATTTTCTACATTACCACGAGTACGGGCAAATATTTTTACTGTTATAATATCACCGATGTTACCACTGGTTACGCGATTGCCTTGTTGGTCATAATATTCGCGTATTACTTCTAAGCCATTTGATTCCGCTTCTGAAGCTTTTGGATAACCTTGCTGTAAAAGTGTATAGAACAATTTTGTGGACTTTTCACAGCCAGAGCAGGTTATTTCTAAAGATTCCGCATCCATAGGAACCGTTACTTTTATGCTGGAATCTTGAAGAGTAGATTCAAGCTTCTTATCGTTTGAAGTTACGGTAATTTCTTTTAATAAATCGCTGGCGGATTCGTTATTACCGGAAAGCGCCATAACTATGATTGATGCCGTATAAGAATCATAATTTCCTGCATTGATATAGTTTTCTATATAATCATATATATCAGAAGCACTATCTGCGAAATATGTTTTTGTCAGATAATAATACATTGCATTATCAGCTATGTTGTTGCTGAATATGCCAGAATATTCAAAATTCTTGGAATCAGATTTTTTATATTTGTATATTAATTTATCTGCTAAATCGTCTTGTTTTAATAGTTTATATGAAGCTGCTATATATGCGCCAGAAATTTCTTTTTCCCAGTTTTTCATGTTTGCATTTGCATATTCTTCAAATGTATCTATATAGCTGGTTGTAACGTATCCATTTCTGGTAATAGCATAAATCGCAAATGCAACCGAGCGTGCCTGTTCATTGTTGCTAATCGTATCACCTGCATAGCTTCTTAAATAATTGATTGCACGTGAAAGCATGTTTTTAGGAACGTTAAAGCCATTTTCTTTCGCAATTGTCAAAAATTCTGTCGCATAAGCTGTTAAATACGCTGTTTCATAATCAGAATTATCTAATGAGTTATAATTATCATTAGACCACATGCTGAAAGAACCGTCATCGTTTTGGCGATTTTTTAAGACGTTTATGGCTTTTTCAATTTCTTTTGATGAAGTTTCTTGCGTTGTGCCAAGTAAAGAATCTGTCGGCATAATTGCATATGGCATTGCTTTTGATACTACCTGTTCAGAGCAAGAATAATCGTATTCTTTTAAATATGCGAACAAGGGCAGGGCAAGAGAACTTTCGTTGCCAGATATTATCAATGCTTTATTACTGTGTTCTGGAAATACCGGTAAATTGAAATTTTTTATTTTTGTAGTTTTTGAATTTAATTTACCTGTTCTGATTTCTGTTTTATATGTTGTTGCAGGGCGAATTGACAGCGTTGATACATTGTTTTTGCTGTATAATTCTTTACCTGCATTATCAGATAGCGTGGCATTTACAGATATTTCTGCGTTACCAAGTTTTTCCGTTGATTTTACAGAATACTTAAATACGTCTTCAGAATTCTGTTCTATTTTTTTAGACGCTTTATTTTCTGACTTTAAAACCATATTATCAGAAACTTTTATTGTTGTGGTTACGTTATCTGCGTTTTGTTCTGATTCATATGAATTTGAAATTAAAGTATTTATTTCAAAAGAATCGCCTGGTGCAACAAATAACGGAGAAGATGTCGTAATAGTCAGCGGATATTTTACCGTTGTTTCAGTATCAGCTGAACCTACGGACGAGTCATTTGCTGCAACCGCAAAAATCTTTATAGAGCCAGAAAAATATTCCGGAACATCGAAAGATATTTCTTTTTCTGTGTTTGCTTTTGTTTTTATTATTCCTGAATAAAATGCAACTGGTGGTAAAGTTTTTCTGCCGAAAGGATTTGTTAATATTTGATTTATATCGCTTGCGCCGCCTTCGTAATCGCCACCGCCAGTTTTTGCAAACTCGCGCAAGATTTTATATTCAGGTAACAACAAAGACAATATTTGATAAGTATTTACTTGTAATGCTGACTTCTTGAAGAAGTGTGCCAATGGGTTTGGTATTTGATATTTAGCAACTTGTAAAATACCTTCGTTGATGGCAAATATCATCAAGTTAGCATCTTTTGATGTTTTATATTTTATAGTAAGTTTATTATCACTGATTGTTTTTGGTGCAGAAAGGTTTACTGTTATTTTTCGTTTGCTTACGTCCGCAGAGAAAGGTGCAACCGCATATGTATATGGTGATGTGAATATATCACGACTATTTATATCGCGGACGAAAGAAACGTTAACATAACCTGTGCCTTCGAAATCTTTTGGTACGGTTATACGCTGAATGGAAGATGTCGTATTGGTGTTAAACCATTTATATGCGTATACTTTATCTCGTTCAATAGTGATTAAACCTGTGCCAATATATGGTGCTGTAATGTTAAGTTCTATATCCTGACCAGGTTCATATTCTTTTGAATTTAATTTTACCTGCAATTCTGCGTTTGTATTAGTTTGAAGCGATAAATTTTCTTCGCCAGCAACATAGTAATTGATGTTGGCCAAGATTTTATCTGATGCGTCAAGAATTTGCAGTACATATGTTCCAGAACTTTTTGTGTCTAATTCTATGCTGTTACCTGAATCAGATATATCTATTTTATTCTGAGATACAATTCTGTCCTGTGATATCGTTTGATATTTGTAGTAATTGTTGTAATCCTTTACAAGACTTGTTAAAGTTTCTTGTTTTATTAATCTCAGTGTCAAATCTTTTACTGTTATTGGGGTTGCTGTATGGTCTATGGCGATTACTTTTATGTTTTGTTTATCGTTACGATTTATATAGGATAAGTCTGAATTTACTTTATATCCAACCAAATATTTTGCGTCAGATACGCGTGTAGATACGTTCGTTTGAACGCTTTTTCCGCCATTTGCTTCATATCCTTTTATATTTAATGATATGCTGTATGTACCGCTTGGCACAATTTTATCAAATTTTACGTTTATTTTTGCGTTACCGTTATCGTCGGTTTCGGTGCTTTGCAATTCTTGTGTAATCGTTTGGGCGCGTTGAACTGTGTTTGACGCCAGGCCTGTTCCTGATATGAAATTCGGTGTAAATTTATAATCAGAATATTTGTCAAAAGAGAAATTTATTGGACTCAAAACAGCGTATGCCGTAATTTTTCTGTTTTGAGCAGGTGTGCCAAATAAATTTCTTAGCGTTACATCTGCCGTTATGTTTTCTGGTGATAACCAACCATTTTCTGTTTTTCCGTTTATATTGGCTGTTATTTTCATTGTGTCTGGGACAAATTCTTCCACTCTGAAATTCGTCGTGCCAAGCATATCTTTAATAGAATTATTAGAATTTAAAGAAAATACGTTTGCTATGTAATCTCCGATGACAGCATTTTCAGGTGTGTCGTAAGATACGTTGAACATACCGTCTGATGGTAATGATATTGTGTTTTCAAGTACAATTCTGCCACGAGAATCGCGAATCTCAATTTTTACAGGTATACCAGATAATGATTTGAAGGTTTTGTTTTTTACAATGCCAGCAATTATTACGTTTTCTCCGGGACGATAGATTCCTCGGTCAGAAAATACATATGCGTTTAGCGGAGTTCCTGAAATATGGTAAGTACCATCTACGTCAAATTTAGAATATTCTACCTGTTGAGCATAGCTGTTAAATGGTATGAATGATATATCATTGCCGCGGCGTGCAACAATAGCAACCGGTTCGCGGGCATTTCTGTATTCATTCCATGCAAATTTTGGCAGTTCTGCATGACCTGTTGAATCTGTTCTGCCTGCCCAAATTGCATTACCATTTCTTCCTAGAACAGATATTTCTACATCCGATGCTGGCGTTCCGTCAGATAAATTAGATATAAAAACATCAGACGTTTCATCCAGATTTACTTTTCTGATAATTCCCAGGTCCGTTAGCAGAACAAGTCTTTTATCATTATATTCTGCCTGGCTTTCAGTCGCACCAGTTTGAATTATAAATATGCCTGTTTTATCGTTTTTGGTCCTGTCTAAAAAATCTCCTAAATCAACAGATGCGTAATTAGTTTCTTTCATAGATTTGTTTGCGAAAGAAATCGTTTTTTGGAAAACAACTGACATATCATATACGCCAAAAGACCAAGATTTAAATGATAATTTTGGGTCAAATATATTATATGTCTGTGAAATAAGGTGATTTATTTCTGAAGATTTTACTTTGTATAAGTTAACATATGCTTTTTCTACGCCACCACGTGCGGTTATGCCCAGTTTCTTTTCGCCTGATAAGGATAATAACGCGCCGCTGCCTGCAATTTTTACTTCTTTTGCAGGATATGGAACGGGCATTACTTTGGTCAGGCCGTCTTTTAATATGAAACCACCAGATGATTCTATTCCGTTCTTTACAGATACATAAATATATCTGTTGTTTTTATCTGATACATCATAAGAAAACGCATATTGATAGACACCTGTCGGAGTAGCAAAATCAACTTTTTTCAAATTTAATTTTTTTGATTCCTTTATTATCTCTGGCGTGACTTCATCTATTTTCCAAACATGAGTATTTTTTTCATTTTCTTCATCTGAATCAATATATTCAGGTAATAAATATGCGCTTACTTTATCTGCCCAATTTGTATTGCTGGATGCAGCTGTTGTCATATTTAATAGTAGCAACTGTTCTGCGTTACCTTCAGAATTGTCGGCAACAGTTGTCGTTAAATTTGATATTTTAAATATATTGTCTGCTGATTCTATTGTTTCGTGTGCGGTTATTTTTTCTGTTGATGAATCGCCGTATAAAGCATCTACTCTATTTATTTTTAATCGGATTATTTGGCTGTTGTCTGTTATTGTAATAGGTGCCGTTGTTATCATTGCTGTCATGTCAAAACGGTCGTATTTTACTGTAAAATCAAGCTTTTCATCATCTAGTTTTAAAAATACCTTATCTTTAAAGCCTTTTGTATCAATTGGATAATTGAATGATATTACAGCAACACCTATAACAGATTTCTTTTCTTTGATTGCAGGATATGTATTAAAACTTTCTATGTTTGCCGTTATTTCAGGCGTAGTGAAAGATATCTTGTTTTTATTCGTTTTTATGTCTGGGTTTAAAATATCTTCGCTTATTCTTACTGTAAATTTTTTGCCTGCTGGCCAATCTGTTTCAGGCTTGAATACTATTTGAGAATCGCCATAAATACGCCAAGTTCCTTTTATAAAAGGTGTAATTTGTATTTTGTTTTGCAGGTCTTTATCATTGATGTTTGATTTTAATGCTGACTGATAGGAACCTGATTCTAGTTGGTAAGATAATATTAAATCTTCAGTTGGGTATGTATCACGATTATTGTTTATTTCCGGCAATTTGTTTTCGTTTGCAAATATTGCAAAATTCTTGTCAGAGAACTGTACTGGATTTGGGGTGTTTGATTCTAATGAGAATACTGTTTTGTTTTTGTCAGAAGAAAATATGTTAATAAGAAGAATTGCCGATAAAATGATAACTGCCAAGGCAACCAAAGAAATAAAACCGATTTTCTTCCAAGAACCGAAGATACTTCTGTTATTCTTTTTTTTTGATTTTGCGGAATTAATATTGCGATTGGCGTTCTTCGTTTTATGCATAATATTTCCCTTCCTTCAATACATTACTTGTATATTTTAAATGCTTATTATAAAAAAACAAGTTCAATAATATAAATATTTTGCTTGAGTTTTATAAATATGTCTAAGTATCAAATTTTTCTTGATTTTTATCGAATACTGGAATATTATTTGAGTCACGTGCTGTATTGCACGAAGAACACAGCTGTTCGGTTTATATTTCTGTCCGTTTTAAAGCGGCCTTTATACCAACAGTGAGGAAAATAACAGAAAAAAGGATAAAATCATGGCATTGCCTACATTTACTATGAAACAGCTTATGGAAGCGGGTGTACATTTCGGACATCACACTCGTCGCTGGAATCCATTAATGACACCATATGTTTATGGCGTTAAGGATAAAATTCACATCATTAACTTGAATAAAACAGCACCTTTGTTACATCGTGCATTGGTTGCGTTGGAAGCTATTGCTGCAGCAGGTGGTAAAGTTTTATTCGTTGCAACAAAACATCAGGCAAAAGACATTGTTAAAGATGCTGCAGAACGTTGCGGTCAATATTATGTAAACAACCGCTGGTTGGGTGGTATGTTGACTAACTGGACAACCGTTTCTCAGTCTATTCGTCGTTTGAAAAAGATGGAATCTGATATCGAAAACGCTGAAAAATTAGGTTTGACTAAGAAAGAAGTCGGCGTTATGACAAAAGAAGTTGCAAAATTGCGTGATATTTTTGGTGGTATCTTGGATATGCATGGTACACCACAAGCAATGATTGTAATTGATGTTCCACGCGAAATGAACGCTGTTCGTGAAGCAAGAAACTTGGATATTCCAACAATTGCTATTTGCGATACAAACGCTAATCCAGAAATGGTTGATTATCCTGTACCAGGTAATGACGACGCAGCACGCGCAACACAATTGTATTGTGACTTGTTCGTAGATGCTATATTGTCTGGTATCGAAAAACGTTTGGGCGGTGCAGCCAGCAAGAAAGTAGAATCTGATATGGCTGCTGATGTTGCAGATGATTTCGAAGCTGATGTTAAAGATAAAGAAGCTCGTCAGAAATCTAAAACTTCAGAAGCACGCGCAGAACGTCGTGGTAAATTAGCTGATAAGGCTGAAAAATAATTAAAAGAGACGCAGAAATAAACAACTGGGTCTTGTAAGTGTTTTATCGGTATCTTTAAAAAAGTTAATCTTATTAAGGATACCGGTGAACCAGATAAACTAATTATATATGGGAGAAAACACAAATGGCAGAAGTAACAGCAAAATTAATTCAAGAACTGCGTGAAAAAACTTCAGCAGGTATGATGGATTGTAAAAAAGCCTTGATTGAAAATAACGGCGATATAGAGGCTGCTGCCGATTGGTTACGTCAGAAAGGTATCGTAAAAGCTGCTTCAAAAGCTGGTCGTGTTGCTGCATCTGGTTTGGTAACCGTTGTTAAGTGTGATGATATGGGTTGCGTTGTAGAATTAAACGCAGAAACAGATTTCGTTGCTAAAAATGATAAATTCCAGAAATTAGTTGCTGACGTTGCTAATAAAGCTTTGGAATTAAAGGGTGATTTTGATGCAACATTGGCTGCTGTTAAAGATGATATCGCAGCTACTATTTCCACTATCGGTGAAAATATGAATTTGCGTCGTATCGCAAAAGTTTCAGGTGATCATATTTATACTTATATCCATAACGCATTAGTTCCAGGTATGGGACAGATTGGCGTTGCGGTTGCAATTAATGGTGATTCTGAAAAAATTGATGAAATTGGTACGAAAATTGCAATGCATATCGCAGCTAATAAGCCTGAATTCATGACAATCGCAGACGTTGATCCAGAAGCGGTTGAACGTGAAAAGAAGGTATTTATTGAATCTGGTGCTACGGCTGGTAAACCTGAACAGGTTGTTGAAAAAATGGTAAATGGTCGTATCCAGAAGTATTATGCAGAAACTGTTTTGGAAGAACAGCCATTCGTTATGGACCCATCTAAAACCGTAAAGCAAGTCGTTGAAGAAGCTGGTGGTAAATTGGCTGGTTTCGCTTATTACGTATTGGGTGAAGGTATACAAAAGCGCGAAGACAATTTGGCAGATGAAGTTGCTAAAATGTTGGGCTAATGTTTCTGTAATGCATTAGAAAAACCGCGCTTTGTATAAAGTGCGGTTTTTTTCTTTAAGTTATGGAATAATGAAATTTATTTTGATATCATAAGTGCCAAAGGGATTTTGATGATGAAAAGTGAATTGTTAAAAGAATTGGAAGCTCGTGGCTTTTTAAACCAATCGTCTAATCTAGAAGCGTTAGATGATGCATTAAGTTCTGGTTCTGTTGTCGGTTATTGGGGAACGGATCCAACTGGTGATTCTTTACATGTTGGACATTTGGCTTCGTTGATGTTAATGCGCTGGTTCCAAAAGTTTGGTCATAAACCTATTACGCTTGTTGGTGGGGCAACAGGGCGAATTGGTGATCCGTCAGGACGTGATAAAGGGCGTCCTATGTTGACAGATGAGCAGATAGAAAAAAACTGCGCTGGTTTGCGTAAATCTATATCAAAGTTTATAAAGTTTGGTGATGCCGATAATGATGCAATTATGGTTGATAATTATGATTGGATGAAAAATTACAGCCATATGGATTTTTTGGCCGATTTCGGTACAGATTTTACAGTTCCAAGAATGTTGTCTATGGAAAGTGTTAAAAGACGTTTAGATAATGGAATGACTTTTTTGGAGTTTAATTATATGACATTCCAAGCTGTAGACTTTTTAACTTTATATAAAAAATATAATTGTATCTTACAGTTCTGTGGTGCAGACCAGTGGGGCAATAGTATAATGGGGGTAGAATTAATACGAAAGAAACTTGGAAAAGAAGCGTTTGTATTGTCTACCGCGCTTATAACGGATTCTAATGGTAATAAGATAGGTAAGTCTGCTGGTAACGCTGTTTGGGTTAATGAAGAAAAAACTTCGCCATATGAATACTATCAGTATTTCCGTAACACGCCGGATGATTTAGTTGAAAAATTTTTAAAGATTTTCACAGAAATACCATTAGATGAAATCGAAAAACTGTCTAAATTACAGGGTGCTGAATTAAATGAAGCAAAGAAAATTTTAGCTTTTGCGGCAACTGAAATTGCGCATGGTCGTGATGCTGCACAAAAAGCTGAAGAAACGGCAACTGCTTTATTTAGTGGTGCAGGAAATTCTGAAAATATGCCAAGTGTTGAAATAGAAATGTCTGGCGTTATCGGAGTTTTAGATTTCTTGGTTGCAATCGGATTGTTTTCTTCTAAGTCTGAGGCAAGACGTATGGTGGAGCAGGGTGGAATTCAGATTGCTGGTGAAAAAATTACCGATTGGAAATCAGATATTGAGATTGCAGATGAAGCTATAGTTCAAAAGGGTAAAAAGACTTTCTTGCGTGTTGTTAAAAAAAGTTAATGAAGAAATTAGCGTTAGTTTTTTCTTTGATGTTTGTCACAGTGGCGCAACCATGTTACGCCACTAGCGAGCTTTCTAAAATACAGGCACAAATAAAGCAAACAGAACAACAAAATAAAAAACTGGAACAACAAGTAAAGACTTCTGACAGGGATGTTGCAGATACCAAAAAGAAGTTGGTTAAAGCGGCAGACCAAGTTAGTATGTTAGAAGAACAAAGAAGTATAGTATCTAAAAAAATAAAAGAAATAGATGCAAAACAGGCAGAATTACAAAAGTCCTTAAAGGAAAACCAAGGACGTATTGCCGACTCGGCTGCGAGTATTTTATTTATAGCGTCGCATCCTAATTTTGATTCTGATGATATGCGTGAATACGTTTTAACATCGGCCGTTTTATCTGGGGCTGCTGATAGTTTTGATTCAGAAATAAAAAGCGCAACCGAAAAAATAGAAGAACTTGAAAAGTTGCGTGAAGAAAGAGCCATAGAAAAAGAAAAATTGGATAGAACGGCAAAAAAGTATGCGTCAGAAAAAAATGAGTTAGATAAGTTATTAAGAACTCGTTCTGTTCAGAATCAAAAGTTAAGAAGTCAACAATCTGCATTGCAGAATAAATTGCGTGAATTGTCGGCGCGCGCAAAAACTATTTCTGAATTATCTGCTGGCGTTGGGAGCTCTGAAATGTCTGGAGATTCAAGATTTTCTTTCCGTAAGTTAAATCAGCCCGTTCGTGGAAAGGTGGTCGTGCATTTTGGTGAAAAAACAGCGCTTGGATTAAAGTCTGATGGTTGGCGTATACGTGTTCGTGATGAGGCGCTTGTTATGGCACCGGCAGATGGTGAAGTTAAGTTTGCAGACAGCTTTAAAGGTTTCGGCAAGGTTGTCATTATGTCTCATAAAAATGGATATAATACGGTTATGACGAATCTTGGCGTAATAAATGTAATGTTGGGACAAGAAGTTTTGGCAGGTGAACCAATTGGTAGAATGGATCCTGATAAGCCAGAAATGTATTTGGAAGTTCGTCGCGGAAATAAAGCAGTCGACCCAGCTAAGCTGTTTAAAGAACAAAAATAATCTTAAAACACTTGACGAATAAGATTAAATTGCTATATTTGTCAATATGGTAGAGATAAATAAATTCAATCATGGTCGTGAAACTTACGCTGTTTATTACGGTGATGATTTTGTATTGAAGCGTCCTTTGCCGGATAGTGGGGATGTTAAAAAGCAACTTTGGCTGAAAAAACAGCATAAAACGAAGGAAGCTATTGATGCTATTCGCGCAGTAGGTAACCCTGTATATAATGTACCTGCAATGCGATTTATTAATGATGAAGAATTTCAGATTCTTGAAGAAAGAGCGCCAGGTCAGCCCTTGACGGCAGAATTGTATAGTAAACTGTCTCGTCGGCAAAAATTTGAGATTGTTAATAGTTTAGGAAGTTTTTTGGTAGATATGAATGAGTCAAAGCCTGCCAAAGATATTGAAAAATATAAACTTAGCAATGAAATTAAATTTAATCGCTTGGATAAATTTGTCGAAAATAAAATGTCTGTATGGTTTACAAAAAAAGAAACTATGCAAATGGCAAAAGTTCGCGATGAAATAGGTAATTTTGAGTATGAATCTCGTCAGGTATGGTCTCATGGAGATTTGAATTCAGGTAACGTTTTGTATGACGCGGAAAAGAATAAGTTGTCTTTTATCGATTTCGCAGAAGCTGATTATCGTTTCATTTATCATGATATTTTTGCTCCTGTACAGATAGAGCTGGATATCTATAAAAATGTTTATGAAGTTTATGCGAAATTACATGATAAAGATTTATATTCTATACCTGGATATAAAAGCGAAGTTTTGAAAGATATTACCAAATATCGCCTGATGATTGTAAGGTTAAAGCGTTTTATCAAGGCTTCTGATGATTTGCGTGTAAATCCTGTAAATCAAAAAAGTGCTGATAATAATTTAGAAAAAGTTGCGTTTATGAGAAAGCAAATACAACAAATTATGGAGATAGAAAATCAGTTTACAAAATAATTTGTAAACTGATTTTTTTATTTATTGTATCTATTATAATATTTTGGATTTTTTTAATAGTTTTATTATTTCGTTTTGAGTTCTTATCATACAACTGTACATATAATTATTATATGATTTTATGTCTCCATTTGCACGTTCGGTAAAAGCTGTAATATACTTTTGTTTGTCAGATGGCTTGTTGAAAACAATCGGTCTGTAACCATTTTGGACCAAGAACCAATTCATTACTAGTCTGGACGTTCTTTTGTTAAAGTCATCAAATGGTTGTAAGGCAATTAATTCATAGTGTATATCAAAAGCTCTATTTAATACAGGAACTTTAGAATCTTTAGATTTATATACAATTTCGTTTAAATGGTACTGAATTTCTTTTGCGTCTGGTGCATGCATTCTGTCACCATTTATTCTTATTTCTAATATTTTGTCACTGCTTCTGAATAAACCGCCTTGAATATGTGTATCGGCACACAAAATACTGTGTATTTTGCAAATTTCTATTGGATTTATTTCAGTTTTTGGGTTGGCTAGTATATAATCATAGGCTTCGCCAATGTTTTTCATGCAGTTATAATCAAGGTATGGTTGCTGTTCCTTGCTTGGTATGTAAAACAATGTTCTTGGCTCTGTATAAGATATCTCATGGCGCAACCAATTCATATTGTTTAAGCGCTTTGTAGTATCAGATCCAGATAACAATTTTGTTATTATTTTTCTGTTTTCTTCAATAATTTCTTTGTCTTTATTCATTTTTTTACCTTTATCTTAAATATAGTGCTTAAAAGATATTTGTCAATATTTATCGAGCGTTTTATTTAAAATCGTTGTTGCGATAGTTTTATTTTTGTTTTATCTTTGTTTTATTAATTGTTTTATATCTTTTAGGAAAGGAAAAGCTATGTTAAAGAAATTGCTTGTTTTTACTGCGTTATTAATGCCTGTTACTGTTTTTGCAGCCGATAAAACAAAAAAGGAAGAACCTGTTGAACATTTGACAGATGAACAGATTTATGAACAGTTAAAAAAACTGGCGCTTGTTTTTGAGGTCGCACGTGATTCTTTCGTAGAAGAGGCCGATGAAAAAAAGATGTTGGAAGCTGCTATGAATGGCATGCTGGGGGCTTTGGATCCTCATTCTTCATACTTATCAGCTGACGATTTTAAAGAATTTAATGATAAATCTCATGGTGAGTTCGGTGGGTTGGGTATTCAAATTACCAGTGACCGTGGGGCTGTTCGTGTAATTTCTCCGATTGATGATACACCAGCAGAAAAAGCGGGAATTAAAGCGGGTGATTATATTACTCATATCGATGATGAACAGGTTTTTGATATGACCTTGAATCAGGCTGTTAAAAAGATGAAAGGACGCCCAGGGACAAAAGTAAAATTGACCATTATATCAGAAGGTAAAGAGCCAAGAACTTTGACTTTAAAGCGCGCAATAATAAAAGTTGATTCTGTAAAATCAGAAGTAAAGTCTTTGGCGGATTCTGGTGAAGATGCGGAAAAAATTGGTTATGTAAGAATTTCTGATTTTGGTGCGACTACTTCAAAAGAATTAAATGAAGCCATAAAAAAGTTGGAAAAGAAAGATGTTATAGGTTACGTCTTGGACGTTCGTAATAACCCAGGGGGGTATTTAACTGCTGCAATAGATGTTGCTGATGCATTTTTAGACGGTGGTGAAATCGTTTCTACACGTGGAAAAGAAAAAACTGATATAGAACGTGTATATGCTAAAAAAGGTGATTTAACAAATGGAAAACCAATTGTGGTTTTGATTAATCATGGTTCTGCGTCAGCTTCAGAGATTGTTGCAGGGGCCTTGCAAGATAATGGACGTGGTTTGGTTATGGGCAGCCAAAGTTTTGGTAAGGGCAGTGTTCAGCAGCAAAAACCACTGGGGGATGGAACTGCAATTCATATAACGATTGCACGTTATTATACCCCAAGCGGACATTCTATTCAGGGTGAAGGCATTACTCCTGATGTAGAAGTTTTACAAAGTAAGGTAGAGGTTCTGGAAAGAAAAGAAAGTATGTATTCAGAAGCCTCGTTTAAGAATGCTTTGAAAAACGAAGAATCAGATAAAAAAGATAAAAAGAAATCGGATGACGAAGAAAAAGAACTGACCGATGAAGAAAAAGATGCTTTGGATTATCAATTGCAACGAGGTATGGATATGGTAATTGCTATGTCAAAGTTGCAAGCCAGAAGCGAAAAGTTAGCTGAAAACAAAGAAAAAGCTGATGATGCAGAAAAAGCAGAAGAAGCTTCAGATAAAAGTTCAGATAAAAAAGATGTAAAAAAAGAAACAAAAGATAAAGAAACAAAGAAGAAAGACAAAAAATAAGAAATAGGGGCTTGGTGCCCCTGTTTTTTTTGTTTTATTAATAATTATGTTTTGTTGACGAAAATATTCTTTGTTGACATTGCTTGTGTCTGATTGCATAATCTTAATTTGTGTTTAAAAGGATTTATATGAGAAACGAGCAAAAAAGATATTTTATACAAGACGGCAAAAAATATGATGTTTTCAATTTACCAAAAAACTTTGTAGTAAAAGGCAATATTGATATTTCTGATATGGATTTAACTGAGTTGCCTGATTTGTCTACGGTTGTTGTTAAAGGTATTTTTGATTGTTCTAGAAACTTTTTAACAAGTTTAAAAGGTGCGCCAAAAGAAGTTGATGTATTTGCATGTAATTTTAATAAGTTGACTTCTTTGGAATATGGACCTAAGAAAGCAAGAATTTACAATTGTTTTTGTAATTCATTAAAGACTTTGAAAGGAGCGCCAGAAGCTGTGGTAGAGTTCGTTTGCTCTTACAATCAGTTGAAAGATCTTGAAGGTGGTCCAAAAGAAGCAAAAATTTATGACTGTTCAAAAAATAATCTTATCAGTTTATATGGGGCTCCAAAAACACAAAATATAGCTTTTTATAGCTCGGGTAATGATTTTGTGAAGAATGCTTTGGCTTATAGATTTGAACAGTTAAAGCAATTTTTAAGCAGAAAAACGATACAAAAAGAAAAATAATAAGTCTCCGATAGAAATGGAAAATAACAGTAAAAGATTTTTTGTACAGGATGGTACAAAATATGATGTTTTCGATTTACCAAAGTGGTTGGTGGTAAAAGGTAACATTGATATTTCTGAAATGGGGCTAACAGAATTACCTGATTTATCAACAATAGTTGTTTTAGGTAGTTTTGATTGTTCGTCTAATAATCTTAGGACTTTACGTGGCGCGCCAATGGTTGCCAGAAATTTTAATTGTATGTTTAATGATATAAGCAATTTATTGCATGGTCCTAAGATTGTAAATGTTTTTAATTGTGCACATTGTCAATTGAGTTCTTTGGATGGCGCACCAGAAATTGTTGAAGAGTTTTATTGTAATAATAATTTATTGTCCTCTCTACATGGTGGTCCAAAAGAAGCTAAAATCTATGATTGTTCTAATAATAAGTTAAGTAGTTTAAGGTATGCGCCAGATTCTGTGCAAGAATACTTTTGTTGCAGCAGTAATAAACTGTTGTCTTTAGATGGGGGACCGAAGTTTGCGCCTGTCTATGATTGCTCTTGGAATTTATTAAAGACTTTGAAAGGTGCGCCAAAAGAGTTAAATGTTTTTTATTGTCATAAAAATAAAATAACTACTCTTAAAGATGGTATAAAAAGGGTGGGCACGTTTGATTGCTCTAACAATAAGTTAAAAGAGTTAAAAGGTTGTCCAGAGGGTATAGTTTCTATTAATTGTAGTTATAATTATTTAAAGTCTTTAGAAAATGGTCCAAAAACGGCAAAATTTTATAATTGTTCTTGGAATAATTTAGTAACGCTTTGTGGGGCACCGGATGCGGTAGATTCTTTTATTTGTAAAGGAAATTATCTTGAAACATTAGAAGGCGGACCTAAAAAAGCAAAGTTTTATGATTGTTCGTATAATAATCTCAGAACTCTTAGCGGAATACCAAAAGGGAAAGATGTTTCCGTGAATTATGCTAGAAACGATATAATAAAAAACGCAATTTCTTATAGATTTAATCTTTTGAAGAAATATTTTTCATCAGAACAAAAAACTAAATAAAATAAATTTGCTGTTTTTGTCAATATTTTAATAAAACTTGCCTTAATAATTAAATGGGGGTATTATTTACCTTGTACGAATTTTAAGGAAGAAAAAATGGCAAATTTAATAGTTGATGGTAACTGGGCAGCGGCAGACGTTGCGTATAGATGCGTAGATTTTGCGGCTATTTATCCTATTACGCCCAGCAGTACAATGGGTGAATTGGCAGATGAATGGTCTTTTCAACATAAAAAGAATATTTGGGGAACAATACCACAGATTATAGAAATGCAATCAGAAGGTGGGGCGGCTGGTGCTATGCACGGTGCGTTGCAGATGGGCTCATTGGCAACTACTTTTACTGCTTCGCAAGGATTGCTGTTGATGATTCCAAATATGTATAAAATTGCTGGTGAACAAACACCTTTTGTAATGCATGTTGCAGCACGTGCGCTGGCAACGCATGCGTTATCTATTTTTGGTGATCATAGTGACGTTATGTCTGTTCGTTCAACGGGCTTTGCTTTGTTATCAAGCCATAATGTTCAGCAGGCGCAAGATTTGGCAGCGGTTGCACATGCTGCAACTTTGCGTACGCGTGTGCCTTTCTTGCATTTCTTTGATGGTTTCCGCACAAGTCATGAAGAATCAAGATTAGATAGAGTAAGTGATGATGTCTTGCGGGAAATGATTCCAGACGAATTAGTTCTGAAAAATCGTGAACGTGGCATGACACCTGATAAGCCTACTATCCGTGGAACAGCACAAAACCCTGACGTTTATTTCCAAGGGCGTGAAGCGTCAAATCCTTTGTACATGAAAACACCAGAAGTTGTTCAAGAATGTATGGATAAATTCGCAAAATTAACTGGTCGTCAATATCACTTGGTTGATTATGTGGGGGATGAGAATGCGGAAAATGTCATCGTTGCTATGGGTAGTGCTTGCGAGACAATTGAAGAAACATTGCCTTATTTGCCAAAAGGTTTAGGGTTATTAAAAGTTCATTTATTCCGTCCATTCCCTAGCGAAGCATTTTTGGCCGCGTTGCCAAAAACAGTAAAAAGAATTGCTGTATTAGATAGAACAAAGGAACCAGGGGCAATTGGTGAACCTTTGTATCAAGATGTAAAAACGGTTGTAGGCGATTCAGCAGAGGTATTTGGTGGACGTTATGGTTTGGGCAGTAAAGAATTTAAACCTCGTGATGTAAAGGCTGTTTATGAAAATTTGATGTTAGGAAAACTACATCACAATTTCACTGTTGGAATAGACGATGATTTAACAGGTTTGTCTTTAAAAACTGACCCTGCTTTTGCGGTAGAGGCACCAAACTTTAAAACAGCTATTTTATATGGTATCGGTTCTGATGGTACTGTTGGTGCAGTTAAGAATATTGTTAAAATAGTTGGTGAAAATTCTGATTTATATCCACAGTCTTATGCGGTATATGATTCTAAAAAATCTGGTGGATTGACGGCTTCTCATGTTCGTTTTTCAGATGAACCTATTAAAAGTCAATATTTGATAGAAGTTGCTGACTTTATAAGCGTTTCTAACTTTATGATTGCACAAAGATTCGATGTGTTTAAAGGGTTACGTGCAGGTGGTACGGTTATGATTAATACTTCTATGACACCAGAAGTTGCGTTTGCAAACTTGCCACGTGAAAGTCAGGAACATTTAATCAGAATGCGTGCACGTGTTTTCTTCTTGGATGCTAATCGTGCGGCTGCAGAATTAGGGTTGGGTAACAGAATTAATACTTTTATAATGTTGAATTTCTTTAACTTAACAAAAGTTATTGACCCAGAAGTTGCCGCTAAAAGTGCAAAAGTCGCGATTGAAAAAACATATAAGAAGAAGGGAATGGATGTTGTAGAAGCTAACTGGGCCGCAGTTGATAAGGCAGGTGAATTTTTACAAGAATATAAATTACCATCTTCTATATCTAGTTTTGCACCAGATTTTGTGCCAGCTATGACGTTGGATACGCCAGCAGAAATTGCTGGAACGTTGGGTGAAATGGCGGCGCAACGTGGCGATTCTTTGCCTGTATCTCGTTTCCGCATTGAAGGAGAATTCGGAGCAGGGCAATATCCTGTCGGTACAGCTAAATATGAAAAACGTGCAATATCAGATAAAGTAGCAACTTGCGATTTGTCTAAGTGTATACAGTGTGGAAAATGTTCTACATTGTGTCCTCATGCGGCAATACGTATCAAGGTTATGACAGAACAACAGGCGGAAGAAGCACGTAAAGAGGGTATAATAGTTGTCCCAATGAAAACGCCAGAATTGGGGCAAAATATGTATTATACTTTGAATATCTCGCCAGCTGATTGTACGGGGTGTAATGTATGTGTAAAAAATTGTCCTGTAAAAGCGCTGTCTATGATGCAATTAAAAGATGCGTCAGAAAACCAGAAGGCTTTTGATGCAGCGGTAAAACTTCCAGATTTTCCAAAAGAAAAACTGAATTTGAATATCCCAAAGCACGTAGAGTTATTGCCTCATTATTTTGAATTTCCAGGTGCTTGCGCTGGTTGTGGGGAAACGCCTTATATAAAAATGCTGTCACACTTGTTTGGTGACAGAATGGTCGTTGCTAATGCAACAGGTTGTTCTTCTATTTATGGGGCAAATTTACCTACAACACCATGGACAAAAGATAATAACGGGCGTGGTCCTGCATGGTCAAACTCTTTGTTTGAAGATAATGCGGAATATGGGCTTGGTATGCGTTTGGCTTTGAATCAAAAGCGTAATGCGTTGAAGGGCTTATTATTTGAACTGGATGTGCCGAACGTAGAAGAATTATTTGATGAACGTAACCCAGAAAAACAACGTGAAATAGAAGCTGATTTGCGTAAGACAATAGAAAAAATCGATTCGCCTCGTGCTAAATTAGCTCTTAGTTTGCTGGGTGAAATCGTTGATAAGTCTGTTTGGATTATCGGCGGTGACGGTTGGGCATACGATATTGGTTATGGTGGTTTAGACCATATATTGCATAGTGGTGAAAATGTAAATATCTTGGTCTTGGATACAGAAGGTTATTCTAATACCGGTGGGCAACAATCTAAATCTACTCCGTTTGGAGCAAGTATGAAATTTGCAATTGGTGGTAAAGAACATGCAAAGAAAGATTTAGGTATGATTGCAATGATGTCAGGTGCGTATGTTGCTCAGATTGCATTGGGCGCAAATCAAGCACAGGCGATTCGTGCATTCCGTGAAGCAGAAGCCTTTAATGGACCATCTATCATATTGGCTTATGCGCCATGTATCGCGCACGGGTTCGCATTGCAAAATGGACCAGAACATCAAATGCAGATGGTAAGTACAGGGGCATGGCCTTTGTATAGATTTAATCCTGATTTGATTATGAGCGGTCAGAATCCGTTATCGTTGGATTCTAATGTTGATAATGTTACACCATTGGAAGACTTCTTGAAGACGGAAAGTCGTTTTGGTGCTGCGCGTGCGGCAAATCCTAACTTTGACCATTTGGTTGAGGAAGCAAAGGAAAATAATAAGTATAAGAGCGAATTGAAAAAATATATTGCTCACTTTGCAATGAAAAATGCGCCAGAGGTTAAAGAAAACGGCGAAGGCTAAAAAAAATAAAAATCCGAGTTACTCTCGGATTTTTATTTTGTTGCATTGTTTATACTTTTTGGTGTAAATTTTGCTTATGAAAAAAATATTTTTGATTTTTTGTATGTTTCTTGTCGGGTGCACTTTTCAAACTAAGCATCGTGGTTATGTTTTTCCTGAAAATTTAGAAGAACAGGTAAAAAATATAAAAACTACAACTCAATTAGAAGAAACTATCGGGTCGCCTCAGGTAAAAACTGTTTATGGCGATGATGTGTGGATTTATTATGGGGCCGATGAAAACTATCGTGGGCCTTTGCCGTTGGAATATGATAACAAGACTGTTTTATTGGCGTGGGTTAATGGTAGTAAGGTAAAAGATATAAAAGTTCTGTATGATAAGGACTTGCCAAAGGTAATGATATCAGAAGATGAAACGCAGATTCCTGCAGCGATAGAGTTAAATGCGTTGGAAGAACTGTTTAATAATATCGGGCGTTTTTCGCCTGCTGGGCTTGGACAATAAAGAATCGGTGTATACCGGTTCTTTTCTTTTATAAAAGACGTTTGCAAAATATACGTAAAAAGTATAAAATAATAAAAAAAGAGAGATTTACTTATGTTAAAAAAAGCAACTTATTTATTATTTTTATTTTGTTTAATTCCTTTTGTGGGTGAAGCCGATGCCGCAAATAAGCTTACTTCTTGTGGCCCTGGGTATATTTTGGTTTCTCATAGTGATATAGACGGAATTGATGCAGCAGAATGCCAGAAGTTGTGGTGTCGCGATTTGGAAAATGGAAAATCTATGGGCAGTGGTAAAAGTGCGGCCAGCGGTTATAAAACTACATCTGCACCCGTTGAACTTTGCGATGCAAATGATAATTGCATAGAATGTTTTGGCGATAGAAAGTGGTGTAGTGGTGAACCGGCAGGTATTTGGAATCCTGAATATGGTGCTTATACTCGTGGCGGGGCGGATAATGCAACATATACTTCTTATCAGAAGGGAAGTTGTTTCGGTTGGAGAATAGAAAAACCTGAATGCCCTGATGGTCAAAGTGCTATTTTGCAGGGGGATGAATGGGTTTGCGCTACTTCAAGCGGTACTACGACAGGAAGTCGTGAGTCTAGTATAAGAAGAACAAGCGGTACTTTGCGTAGAATGATAAGATAAAATAAAGCGGCCTTTTAAAAGGTCGCTTTATTTTTAGTGTATTATTTGTTTTTTTGGTTTTTTATGGTATAATACTCACCGATGAGAGAATGGCAAAAGGGTAAAGGTATCTTATTATGCCAAGTAAAAAATTAGATTTTAAAGCAGGTCAGTATGTCGTTTATCCAACACAGGGTGTTGGTAAATTGGTTCGCGTAGAAGAACAAACAATCGGTGATCAGAAAATAAAAATGTTGGTTATTGATTTTGAAAGAAATCATATGACATTGCGTGTTCCCGTTGAACGTGCTGAAATTTCTGGTCTGCGTCCTTTGACGTCCGTTAAGAAAATGGATGAAGCTATTGCGTCTGCTAAAGGTAAGGCAGGGGCAAAGCGTATGATATGGGCGCGTCGTGCAGCGCAGTACGAAGAAAATATTAATTCTGGTGACCCAATGAAGCTGGCAGAGGTTGTTCGTGATTTACAGCGCAGAACCGCTGCTGATACTATGACATTCTCGGCAAGGCAGTTATATTTGCGTGCTTTGGAACGTATGGCACAAGAGTTCGCTGTTTTGCATAAAATAGATTTAGATGAAGCTTCTGAAAAAATTGAAGATATTTTGGGTATTCCGAAAGAAATAGATTTGAATGCCGTTGACGTTGATGATGACGAAGACGATATGGAAGAAGATGATGCATAAAAAAAGCCCGTTTAAAACGGGACTTTTTTTACATTACAAAATCTTCACCTAAATACACTTTCTTTACCATTTCGTCTTTTACGATTTCTTCTGTTGTTCCGTGTTTTAATATTTTTCCATCATGTAAAACATAGCTTCTATCTGTAATACCAAGTGTTTCGCGAACATTATGGTCTGTTATTATTACGCCAAGCCCGCGATTCTTTAATTGGGATACTAAACTTCTGATTTCATTAACTGCAATTGGGTCAATCCCTGCAAATGGTTCGTCTAATAATATGAATTTAGGGTCGTTTGCCAGTGCGCGCGCAATTTCAACGCGGCGTCTTTCGCCACCTGATAATGCTGTCGCAGGACTACGTCTTAGGCTTGATATAGAAAATTCTTCTAGTAAAGCGTCTAATTTTTGTTTGCGCTTTTTTTTGCTTGGTTCGACAACTTCCAGTATTGCCATTATATTTTGTTCAACTGTTAGACCACGAAAAACACTGTTTTCTTGTGGTAAATAACCAATGTGTAATCTTGCACGCTGATAAAAAGGCAGATGAGTTATGTCTTGTGAATTTAAAAATATTTGACCGCCTGTTGCGTTTAACTGTCCTGTTATGCAATAAAAAGCGGTTGTTTTCCCAGCCCCGTTAGGACCAAGCAAGCCAACTGATTCGCCTTGGCGTGCCTCCATAGATATGTCTTTTATGACCATTCTTTTGCCATAAGATTTTGAAAGATGCTGAATGCGCAATACGGATTGTTTCATAATTTTATCACCAATTCATCTGTTCTTATCTTGTCCCCATTGCTGGAGTCTATTTTTACATTGTTTAATAATGTTACTGTTTTTGTTTTTTTGTTATACTTGCCAGAGTTTGCCGAAATGTTATCTGTTATTTTTTCTTTGTTTGATATTCGGTTTACCGTGCCAGAAACTTTTTCTAAAAATATTATATCAGGATAGTTATATTCTTGACGAGCACTTTTTGCGTTTATTTTAAAAGGTTCACCATTTGTGTCTGTGCCTGCAAATGATGCGCCAGACATTTTGAATTGGTTGGTTACTATATCTGTCATATTTATGGCTGATATAGGGGTCCATAAAAGCTGTTTAGAAAATAATGCGCCTGCAATTAAAGCAACGACCATTACTAAACCCCAGCCAGTAAAGAAAAACTGCCACAGGCGTTTTAAGCGTCTGTGTTTCATAAAAATAATAAAATTACGATTTTCTCGTTTCACAGTACCTAGTTTAAACTGGGTTTTATAAAAAAGCAATTTTTATATTTATTCAGAAAAAAAATTGTGTTATACTTTGACTATGAGAGAGATGAAAAGATTTTTTGCTTTTTTTGTATGTTTCTTGTTTGCTGGAATTTCTGAACCAGCGTTTTCTGCGATAACTATTAAAAAAGCGGCGCCCGTCGCTACGCAAGAGGCTTCTAGTTCTGCAACCACGACAAGTTTAGTTTCTACTGTTTTGGGGTTGGTTGGCAGTGTACAACAGATGAATGCTAAGCAAAAAGAATTAACGGCAGAATGTATGCCTACATCACAAGAAATAAATTTCGTTAATGAGACGATGAAAGAATGGGCTAAGACCGGCACAATGAGTGCCAAAGAAGTAGAGGCTAGGTTAGGAAGAAAGCGTTGTAATACAGCTAATGGATATGAAACTGCTGTTATAATTGCTGCCGGTACGGATTCAGAAGATATTTGTTATAATTGGTTTACAGGAAGTGCGGAAGATGGCGTGATTTGGGCTGGTTATCCACAGGTGGGTAGGGCGACGTATTGCTCTGATGGGTCAAGGACTTGTTCTGATAAAAATAAAAAAACTGTTTCGGATATATATGATATATTTAATTTAATTGACTTTTCAGAAGCTGATTATACTGCGTCAGAAGCTACTATGGCAGCAAAAATTCTTTCAAAGGTGGAAAATTGTTCCTATGCAAAATTGAGTGCTAAAAAACGCGCTATGTGGGGTGATTTGTTGAATACTACAATAAGCAACATAGGACAGCCTACAAATACGGGCAATATAATGAATCAAGTCGGGGCTATTACTGGAAGTGGAATGTCTGGCTTAGGTGGTTTGTCTTCTTTGGGATCTATTGCTGCACAATTCATGGCGAATTAATTTTGAAGGTTGTTTTTTCTCTTTACTAGTAAGCGTAAAAATCGTATAATTGAACTAATTATAGAAAGGATTTTTTTATGAAAAATAAATCGTTTATGCTTTCTCGTGTTTTAGCTGCTTTGTCTGCGATTGGATTGGTTGGTTGCGCGGGAAGTGACGAAAATGCTTACGCTCCAGTGGCGACGCCAACTGTTGATTATGTTGAAAGCTTGGATGTTTATTCTGCACCACATAAAGATTCTTTCTTAAATCAATTAGCTATGAATTACAGGTCTTATGCTGTATATAATGCAAGAACAAGTGGTTATCCTGAAATGGGTGAATTCTTTGCGCAGAAGGCTGTTGCAGCGTTTTCTGGAGAATTACCATTTCCTGAAACTTTGGAAAATTGGCTTGTTGAAGATGAACAACAGTCATTTGAACTTTATAATGCATATAATGATTTGCTGAATCAGTTAAAGAATGATGCTAGCATGACAAATCCAAAGCTTGCTGCGGAAGCGCAGGCTAAGTATGATTGTTGGTTGTCAGCAACGGCTAGTGGTCAGATGGGAACGGCTGATGAATGTAAAGCTCGTTTTATTAAGACAATGAATGCATTGGTTGATTGTTCTGATTCAAATAGTGCGGATTGTACCGTTATAGAAACTACACAAGAAACGGTTGCAGTTAACAATGTACAGCAAAATACAGTAGAACAGCAAAAGTATTACCCAGATACACGTAATTTATCTGAAATGCGTGGCGTCGGTAAAGCTCGTGAAGGTGTTATTATCGTAAATAATGTAAATGTTCCAGAGCATTTGATAAATCCAGTTCCTGTTCAACCGTTAGTATTTAACCAAAATATATATGGTGGCGATAAAACGATAACAAGAAATAATGCTGCACCGGCACAAGAACAAGAAAAAACTATTGAAGCTGCAGAAGTTGTTGAAGCGCAGACTGTGCCACAGGTTGAACCTCAGCAAGAAATTTCTGCAGAGCCGATACCTATGATTGGTGAGGAATTGGTTACACGTGAAGAGTTTATTAATATGATGATGGCTATGCGTGCAGAACTGGCGGCAATTAATGCTCGCTTGGATCAGTTGCAGGCAAATGCGGCAAATGCTTCTGCTGAAAAAACTATAATAAAAGTTCAGCAAATTCCTTTGGAACCAAAACAGCATGTTATGGAAGAGGTCTTCGAAATCTTGTTCGATTTTGATAAAGCTACGATTAAAACTGAATATGAAGACTTGATAAGGAAATTGGCAACAGCAACGCAGAATAACAAGAATATAAAAGTTTCTGTTGTTGGACATACTGATACCATGGGCTCTTCTAACTATAACTATGCATTGGGTGGCCGCAGAGCAGAGGCTGTTCAGAAAATGCTTATAAAATATGGCATCCCAGCAAGTCAGATTGTTGCGGTGTCTTCCGGTGAAGAAGATTTAGCAGTTCAAACGCCTGATAATGTAGCAAACGCTAAAAATCGTCGCGTTCGCGTTGTAAAAGAGGTTCATTATACTGAACCAGCGCAAAATGTTCCAGTCGCAGTCGTTGAAGAATATGCGGTGGAAGAAGATGCGGGCGCTTGCGGAATGTATGGGTGTGAACAGTAGTTTGATGTAATTAAAATAATACTTGACAAAAAATAAAAATTAGTATAATTTTGATTTTGTCAGAGAGATGTTTAAGAGGCATTGAAGATGACTGATAATATGAATACTTTTAGTAAAGCAAAAGACGTTTTGCAGAAAGAAATGCATGGTGCTGGTTATAAAAAGGGTACAGCAGCTGTTTTTGATATTGTATCTGCTTTGGCCGCACGAAATGTAGATTTAAGGGATGGGCAGAATGGGAAGTGATTGATTTATTTCAAGTTACTTTTATAAAATAATAAAGGGGCTTTTGCGCCCTTTTTTATTTGTTTTTTATTATAGGTTTTTATTTTTTGCTGCCCCAGAATAGTGCCCACAGCCAACCAATGCCTGTCCAGGCAAATATCCAACTGCCAAGCCTTACAAGAATCATATCTTGTTTGCTTTTTTTGGTTTGACGTGCAATCCAAGCAGGCGCCAATAATATACCGATTAGTATAAGTATTGAAACCGCATATTTTGCATATAGTAAAATTGTTGCACCTGTTATTGTCATAGTTTTTTAAAGGGGCAGTTTTATCTGCCCCTCCTTTATGTATTATTATATACCGTATTTTGCTGATTTGTCCAGTTCTTCTTCTATACGGATTAATTGGTTGTATTTTGCCATTCTGTCCGTACGTGACATAGAACCTGTTTTTATCTGACCAGCGTTTGTAGCAACAGCTAAATCGGCAATTGTTGTGTCTTCTGTTTCGCCACTGCGATGAGATATGATAACACCGTATTTTGCGTCTTGAGCCATTTTTATTGCACGCAATGTTTCTGTTAAACTGCCTATTTGGTTTACTTTGATTAATATTGCGTTTGCAACGCCGGATTCAATACCTTTTTTCAAACGTACTGGATTTGTTACAAATAAATCGTCTCCGACCAATTGGCATTTTGAACCGATTTTATCTGTTATCTTTTTCCAACCGTCCCAATCTTCTTCTGCCAAAGCGTCTTCAATGGATATAATTGGGTATTCGGAAATAAGATTTTCATAGAATTCTATCATTTCGTCAGAAGTTAAAGATTTGCCTTCAAATTCATATTTGCCTTCTTTATAGAATTCTGATGAAGCAACGTCCAAACCAATAGATATTTCTTCGCCAGGTTTGTATCCTGCTGCTTTAATTGCTGAAATAATTGTGTCCAAAGCTTCTTTGCAAGAATGGAAGTTAGGAGCAAAGCCACCTTCGTCACCAACGTTTGTAGAATTGCCACCTTTCTTCAATATGGATTTTAAGTTATGGAATACTTCAGAACCCATACGAATTGCTTCTACTTCATTTTTTGCACCGTTTGGTATAATCATGAATTCTTGTGCGTCTAATCCATTGTCAGCATGCGCACCACCATTGATTATGTTCATCATAGGACGTGGCAAAACGTTTGGATTTTCATTGCCGTAAACAGATGCAATATATTTATAAAGAGGAATGTTTTTCTGTTTTGCTACGGCATGTGCTGCTGCTAATGATACAGCTAATATAGCGTTAGCACCCAATTTTTCTTTGTTTGCTGTGCCATCAAGTTCTAACATCTTTTCATCTAATTCTGTTTGTTTAGATGCGTCCATTTCCATGATTGCTGGTGCAATTATTTCGTTTACGTTCTTTACTGCGTTTAATACACCTTTACCCATATATGTAGAACCGCCATCACGCAATTCTAATGCTTCAAAAGAACCTGTTGATGCACCTGATGGAACGGCTGCACGACCCATTGCGCCACCTGATAAAGTGATGTCGCATTCAATTGTAGGGTTGCCGCGGCTGTCCATAATTTGACGCGCATGAACTTTTTTTATTGTATACATACTTTTTCTCCTTATTCCTAAAATTGAGTTTAGTACTTACAGTTACGTCTTGTCTTATTTGACGAATTGTGTCATAATATAATAATAAAAACGATTGGAAGAAAGAAAAAAATTGCTATGAAAAAGATATTTACGCTTGCATATTGTTTGTTGCCTTTTTATGCAGAGGCGGCTGTTTATCCTGATGGTTATGTTCCTAATTACAATCCTGGTTCTGGAAACGCTGTTGGTAGTGACGGTGGATTAACCGGTTTAAGTACAACTGATGGAAATTTAGCCATACAGTCTGGTAATGGTATTGTAATAAGTAGTAGCGATGGTGCAAGTCAAGGGTTGAATGTCGCAGGCGCTTTATATATTGGTGACCCTAATTTCCAGGGTGGTTCGAATGGTGATTTGTATGCTTTGGGTGGTGCAGGCGGAATAGACAATACTTTTACAATTTCTTCCGAAGGGGCAATAACTGTTGCAGATAGTGTTGTTGTAAATAGTGGTTATAATCTTTCTTTTTTAGCACCAGAAAGTGCTGTTGATATGAGTTTTGGTTCCGTAAATGCAAACGGAGAATTAAAAATACAAAATGCAGATACTTTGACGATAGCTGGTGCAACTGTTGCAACAACCGGTTTGTCTGTTACTGCACAATCTATGAATGCTGGTGCGATTAATGTATCTGGAGCTTTGAATTCTTTGAATGTTACATCGGATTTGGCGCTGGGCGGATTTATAAATTCTGGAAGTGGAAATATTGATATTACTACTGGTAATATTACTTCTGATGGAACAATTCAAAATGGACAAGATGGCGGTACGTTTAATATAGCTGCTTCTGGAAATTTGAATATAACGTCTGGAAATTTAGAAAATTCCGGTTCCTCAATGATTGTAAGTGCTGGTGATATAAGTGTTGCTGGAACCGTGAAAAACGATTCGAATTCTGGTTCTTTGAAGATTAATGCGGATAGTTTGACTGTTGCTGGTGGCGATTCGTTAAATTCTTCTTTCGTTAATTCTGGTGATTTGTATTTAACTGTTTCAGGTGAGACTAATTTAGCCAGTGGTTTCGACCTGAGCGGTATGAATGAAAATAATGTTTTCAATGTTACAACTGGTACGTTGGTTACAGGTAATACAGATTGGATAAATAGCAATATAGATAACTTTTATTTAAATGTTACTGCTGGGGCTTTGAATGCAGGAACTATAAATAATGGTTCTGCTGGAAATGTCGATGCAGGTATGACATTGTTGGCGCAATCTGTTTCTGCAACGTCGGTTATAAATAACGGTGGCAATTTAAGTATTACAGCAAATGATGCATCTGGTACAGGTATAGTTGTTTCTGGAAATGTTAGCAGCGGAAATATAAATTCTGTAACAAATTTAAATTCTTCTAATGTTTTGTCTGTTTCTGGAGATGTTTCCAACCTTGGGCAGATGACGTTAAGTGGTACAAATGTTAGTTTGACCGATGTTACAAATTCTGGAAGTGCTTTAAATGTTTTGGCAACCACAGGTCAAGACGGTGCAGTTAATATTACTGGTAATTTCGTAAATGAAACGGGTAATTCTTTAATAAGTGCGCGTAGTGTTGCAATAGACGGTACTTTAACGAACTCTGCTGGTGTTACAAGTATAGAAGGTTCGGATGTTAATTTAGGGGATTTAACTATCGGTGCGGTTGATGTTACTGGTGGAACACTTAATTTAAAATCACTTGGTGGTGGTGTAACTATTGTTAATGGAAATCTTGATGTTACGGATACTGGTAATATGAATATTGATTCCGCTACGAAATCTGTAACTGTTGCAAATGGTTCAGTTAATATAGATGGAAACGTTTCTCTTAGTGCAGAGCAGGCGGTATCAGCTGGTTCTGTAAATGTTGCAGCAGCTGGAACGCCTGGTTTTATATTAACTGCAACAAATGGAAGTATAAATATTGGTGGTGATATCGTTGCCGTTGATAGCACGTCAAGAACAGCAACGTTTTCTGCAAATATTATAGATGTTTCTGGTAGTGTTTCTGTTGAAAATGCCGGAAATATAATATTTGGTGGAAGTTCTAGTCAAAAGTTAAATGTTGCCGGTAATGTTTCTACAAGCAATGGCGGGAGCGTAAAATTTGTTACAGATGATACGGATGTTGGTGCATTGCAAGAATTGTCAGGTGGTAAAATAATTGCAACTGGCAGCCAGATTACAGCAACAAGTGGCAGCATAAATATCGAAGACGGTGTTTGGTTTGATGCTTCTAATCCAACAATAGGTTTAGTAGTTTCTGAAACAAATGAGTTAAATCTTACTACAGAAGTTGACGGAATTTACTTGGCGGGGGGAATGAATATTGCCAGTGGTAATACTCTTAATGTAAATTCTGCTGAAAACGCCGAATTGTTCGGGCTTGTTAATAATTCCGGTACTTTGGCAGTTTCTGCGGTTAATGGTAGTATGGAATTTGATAACACCGTTACTAACAGTGGAACATTGACAGCGAATGCAAAGACAATTGCTTTTTCAGGTGTTAATAATAGTGGCGGAAATATCTCTCTAAATTCTTCAGATATAACTTTAGGAAGTCTCACAAATACAGGAAATTTTGTACAAGGTGGAACTTCTGGTACATTTAATTTGATTGCATCTGATATTAATTTTAGTGCTAATAATTTAGATGTTACAGGGGCGTTCTCGGCAATTTCAGGAAACGCAACGTATGATGTTTCTAATAATGTAAGCTTTAGCGGAAATGTGGACGTTTCTGAAGGTGCAAGTATTGCCATGGTTGCTGGTAATGCCATTTCTGCAGCAGACTTAACGAACGCTGGTACAGCAAGTTTTACGGCTGAAAATGGTATTTCTTTTGGAACCATTAATAATACCGGCAGCTTATCATTAGATTCTGGTAACGGCTTTATAAATGTAAATGATTTTGATGCCGGCAGTAATGGTACTATTGCTTTAGCGGGGCAGGGACTAAAATCTGCTGCTGATTTTGTTACAAATTCCGCTTTGTATCAAAATTATAAAGGAAGTTTACCTGAAGGCGGTATAAATATAACCTCAAAAGACTTTTCTATATCTGCAAATAGTTTTGATATAGGTGGCGGCATTTTTGCAGATAATATAAGCTTTAATGCAGCAAACTATGAAACAGGCATGAATGTTACTGTTGATGGCGATGTTTCTGGTGGGGTTGCTTTCAATGGTTTGAATCAAATGACCATTAATGGTAATTATACCTTCAATAAAAACAGTAGTATTTTAGCTAATATTTTTGGTTCTTCTGAAAAGAATTATTGGGCAACTGTGAATACGACAGAAGGCGAAGATTTTGGTAAAATTACTAATAATTTAGGTGATGGGACAGCAGAAGCTTTAATTACGGTAAATGGTGATTTTATTTCTGGATTTAATTCTGCATCTGAATTTGGAAATCCTGCCGTTAATGCGCCAATGCAAAATGGACAAATTGGTTTGGTGTTAAATGATATTGTAGATCAAGGCTCTGCTATATGGTTATTGCATACAGAAGGCGAGGGCAATTCCATTATAGAAAGCAATGATTTGGCGAAATTGCGTAATTTAAATGTTAGTTTCTGTAATGCTGATGGCAGTATTTGTATAAATTATTTAGACACTTTGAATCCTAATAATGGGGCAACTGACGAAGATTTGCCGGCATATGTAACCGTTCGTGACTCTGACGGTGATGGAATCATGGATAGTTTATATGTCGTATTTGACCCTCAGTTTGGCGGTCCTATACAGGTGTTCAAATTGCAACCTATTGTTGCAGCAACAGAAGGTTTCACAAAGGGTGAATATGCGTCTGCGAATGCTATAGATAATTTGATTGCAGATAGATTGTTAAGTGCAGGCTTCTATAATCGTACAATGATAGAACTGTTGCCAGAAATCTTTACGGGGTCTAATTTAGAACAGATGGCGTGGGAACTGTATAACAGAATGGAAGATTATAGTGAAGCTATGGATAAAAACGGCTACGAATTGACACAGTTTACTCGTTTGTTCCAACCACGTGAATTAGAGCAAATTGCAGGAGCTATTGCATTAAATGACCATACAAATTATCGTTATTTTGAAGACCGTATGTTTGATGAATTTATATGGAATCGTAACCGTAATTTGAAAAAAGCTTGGCTGGATGTTGATTTTGGAATGTTTAGTCAAAATGTTTCTGATGGCAAGCGTGTTTATGGAAATAGGTTCAATGTTTCAGGCGGTTTCGATTGGCAGGCATCTGAAACGATGATATTAGGTTTAACAGGACGTATATCTAATATGTCATCGGATAATTTTGATGATATAGATTTAAGTTATGCTGACAATGTTATTTCTGGTCGCGTAGATGTAAACGTTGCAGACACTAATATCGGCTTGGGTGGTTATTTAATGAAAAACTTGAGCGAAAAAATGCGTGTCTATGGAAATGCTTTCTTGGATATACATTTGTTTGATGTTTCTCGTACGCAAAACTATGTTGCGCCAATTGAAGGCTTTGGAACCGCGTTTAGTTTGACCAGTGAATGGGGATTAATGCATGATTGGCTTAATCAGTATATCGTTGGTAATGCATACGTTCGTGCAGGATATAATACTGGATTTTCTGTAAAGGAAACTGCAAATAACCAAGATTATATGAATCTTGAGTCAGACGGATATTTAATGTTTACGCCGGGGTATTCCTTAATCGCACAAAAGCGTATTTATCCTTCTGCTTGGTTCCAAATACGTCCATATGCTTCTATCGGTGTTGAATATGATGTTCTAGGAGCTCCAGATGAAGTACAATATAAGTTTGCACAGGCAAATTCTTATACAAGTTATGACGTAGATTTGAATCCTTTGTGGGCAAATATTGGTGGTGGTGTAGAAATGCTGTCTGCAAGTGGGTTACAAGTAGGATTGGATTATAGATATCAGTATAATTCTGTAATTCAGTTACATAATATAAAAGTTTCTGGTTCGTACAGATTCTAAAAATAAAAACCTCGAAAGAGGTTTTTATTTTTTTGTTTTTTTATTACCTATTAAAATGGTATATCGTCACCTATATCAGATATAGATATTTCTTCGCGTGGTTGCGCGGCAGGAGTTGCAGAAGAGTAATCGCCGCCCATAGAAGAACCGTCTATATTCTTTGCGCCACTTAATATAACCATTTGGCCTGCATATGGGTTAAGAACAACTTCTGTTGTAAAAACATCTACGCCTTGTTGATTTTGCCATTTTCTTGTACGTAAAGAACCTTCTAGATATAACTTAGTTCCTTTTTGTAACATACGTTCTGCAACGTCAACTAAGTTTGGATTGAAAATAACAACACGATGCCATTCTGTCTGTTCTTTTTGTTCACCAGACTGTCTGTCGCGCCAGCGGTCAGATGTTGCCAAAGAAAAACTTACTACTTTTTGTCCGCTTTGCATTGTTCTGACCTGTGGGTCTTGACCAACGTTTCCGACCAATATCACTTTATTTATGCTGCCTGCCATCATCGCTTCCTTTTGTTTATTTTATATATTTTTATATTTGACCAGTAAACACTTAAAAAAGCAAGAGAAAACATAAGATACAAATACTTTGATATGGCTTATATAATGATTTTATTGACTTTTTGACAAAAAAAGTATATAATTATGGATGTCGATTAGTGAAGAAGTGAGTTCTCACGTTCTTTTTCCCAAAAAGGATTATTTATGCATATTAATGAGTTAAAGGCAAAAACGCCACAACAGTTATTAAAAATGGCTGAAGATATGGGGATAGAAAATCCTTCTCAGTTAAACGTTCAGCAATTAAGATTTGCTGTTATGCGTGTGTTTGCAGCAGATAAAAAAGTTACTTTAATTGGTGACGGCGTTCTGGAACGTATGCAAGATGGTTTCGGATTTTTGCGCGCACCAGAAAGCAATTATTTGGCTGGTCCTGATGATTTATATGTTTCACCTAGTTTGATAAAAAAATATGGTTTGAAAACAGGGGATTATATAGAGGGGCAAATTCAGGCACCACAAAATGAATCTGAGCGCTATTTCGCTTTGGAAACAATAGAACGCGTTAATGGTGGTGATCCAGAAAAGTTGCGTCATCGCGTTTCTTTTGATGATATGACACCTCTTTATCCAGATGAAATGTTGAAAATGGAAGTAGAAGGCGATAAAGACAAGGGACGTAGTTTGTCTGCTCGTGTTATTGATTTGATTGCACCTACGGGTAAAGGACAGCGTTCTTTGATAGTAGCGCCTCCACGTACAGGTAAAACGGTTATGTTGCAAAATATAGCCCATTCTATCGCAACAAATTATCCTGATGTAAAATTAATCGTTTTATTGATAGACGAACGTCCAGAAGAAGTTACTGATATGCAGCGCAGTGTAAAGGGCGAAGTAATTTCTTCTACTTTTGATGAACCTGCGGCGCGCCATATACAAGTTGCTGAAATGGTAATAGAAAAGGCAAAACGATTAGTTGAAGCAGGGCAGGATGTTGTGATTTTATTAGATTCTATTACTCGTTTGGGGCGTGCGTATAATACAGTTGTTCCAAGTAGTGGTAAAGTTTTAACAGGTGGAGTTGACGCATATGCGTTACAAAGACCAAAACGTTTCTTTGGTGCTGCTCGTAATATCGAAGGTGGCGGTTCTTTGACCATTATTGCAACTGCATTGGTAGATACAGGGTCAAAGATGGACGAAGTTATATTTGAAGAATTTAAAGGTACAGGAAACAGTGAAATTATTTTAGACAGAAAGCTGTCAGATAAACGTGTTTATCCTGCAATTGATATAACTAAGTCTGGCACACGTAAAGAAGACTTATTAGTTGGAAAAGATACGTTGGCAAAGATGTATGTTCTACGCAGAATTATAAATCCGATGGGAACTTTGGAAGCTATGGAGTTCTTGTTAGATAAATTGCGTTTAACAAAGACAAATGCTGACTTTTTTACTTCTATGAATCAGTAATAAAAAGCCCTCGAAAAAGAGGGCTTTTTAATTTTTTAAAGGTTTTTATTATGTATAAATTTTATCTTGTCGGACTTATTTGTCTGGCTTTATTTTTGTGCTTTTTAGCTGGCGAATTCCGTGGAAATGCAAAATGCAAAGAAGAATTTGCCGAAAAAACAATAGAAAATATAAAGGATAATCAAACTATTTATGAAAATAAAAGGAAAGAGGTAGATGAAAAAGTTTTTAGTACTGGCTTGCACGATATTCGTAGCATCTTGCGCCAGAAATACACAATCGTCGATTAATGTTTGCCGGCCTTGTACAATTATATATGGTCACGAAAACGATTGGAACGTTATAAGTGATGATTTGGCAAGAAATATTTATAGAAATAATATATTATGTGAAAATAATTGACAAAATACCATATAGGCTATATTATGGTGTCTGTTATGGAAGTTAAAGATAGTTTTTTTTGTGATGATAGTGATTCTAACCTGTGTAAGCATGTTTCGCTTACTCATTGGTTTCGTAAACATTGGATTTCTGAACCTAAGACAATATCCAAGGTTTTAGAAGATTGTTATGTTTCTCCATATATTGGATGTTTGCCGCCAGAATTGATAAGAGCCTGCAAAAATAAGCGAGATATTTCAAAGATTACAAAAAAATTTAGGGATTCTTTGGATTTTTTTATAATTAATAAATACGGTAAAATGCGGGATTCTTTTGAAGATTGCAAATTCGATGTTAGTTCTATTGGCGATTTGTTTGATACAGAATGTCAGGTACTTTCAAAAGGTTTGTTATTAGGCGAATGGCGTGGTGCTTTTGCTTTTGTATGTAAAATGTCTTTCCCAAAGTTGAACGCGAATTACGCTTTAAAAATCTTTTATACCGACGCGAAATATTTTAGACGAAATGGTGCGTTTTTTGAGGTGCCGGTTGCTATAAACGCGTATAAAGCAGAACCTAAAAATAATAATAAAGTTTATATGGCGTCTTTTTCTGGGCCTATTTATATTCTTTCAAAGTGGGCAGGAGACAACAAAGATGGACTTTATAATTGCAACAAAAACGAAATTTTTGATATGCATGAAAACGAGTGTTCTGATAGAAACTTTCGTCAGGGTAAAAGAATAGATTTTGGTGATACTTACAGGACCGTTTATGGTTCGGCATCTTATCGAGTAAGAAAGTTATATAGAAAAATACTAACTCTTACAGAATCAGAAAATATAGAAGAATTGCATAAAGTATTTTTCAGTGATTATAATTATCAAGATAAAAAAATTCTAGAAAAAGCATCCTCTTTGGCATTCTATTACTTTGCGTTTAACGGTTGTTCGCCAAAAATGGATGCTTATTTCACAAAATATTTCTATGAAAGATAATCTATTCTAAGGAAATAGATATAAGCTGCTTTGCAACTTCTTCACAATTTTTGTCGCCGTTTGGAGCGTATTCTACGAATTCAAAACTTAAAGCGTCTTTAAATTCATTTAAAAAATATTTTGCGGCCTCTAATGATATGCCGTTCGGCTCTGGCACCAAGACTTCGTTAAAAATATATGGGTCCAAGGCGTCAAAGTCAAAAGATACAATAAATGGACGATTATTAATCTTTTCTTTTATCTCTTTTACTGCATTTTCCCAATCTGGTTTAGTTTTTAAATCTTTTGCCGCGCGACAAAATATGTTGTTATCGCGTACAAAATTTATTTCCGAATTTTCATATGAACGTGTTGCCAAGTAAAAAACGTTTTCAGGCTTTAGGGCAGGGGTTTTATTCTGTAAAGACAGCCATCTTTTATCTCCTTCGCCTAATAACGCACGGACGTTTGTACCGTGTGGTGCACCAGATGCTTCTGCTTTGGATGATTCGGGTGTATGTATATCAAGGTGTGCGTCTATGTATACTAAACATATATCCTTGTCTAGCGCGTTATCTGCCAGTGCTGAAAAATGTCCAAAATTTACAGAATGGTCCCCACCAATTAAAACATGAGGCGCTTTTGGTGTGTTGGAATAAATTTTTTGTTGTATTTTGTAATTTTCTCCGAATCTATCGGCAAGACATTCTTCTTTAGAAACCGGATCTGCTGTTATAATAGACCAATCATTTTCTGGGAATATGTTTTTTACAGCTCTTGGGGCAAGCGCAGGTCCTCCTTCTACGATTTGTGCGGTTGCACCGCGACCATATTCAACACCCATAAGTTTTTTCATTTATAAGCCTCCACTATACTTTCTGCTGCATTTTTTATTTTTTGTAAAGAATTTTCATACGTACTGCAATCACGCGATATTTCAGAACGATATGCATCTCGAAGATTGGTTGCCATATATGCGCATGCTCTTAGATGCTGCATGCAATAAGTATGACCTGTTGTAAATGCTTGTTGTCCGCGGACTCTGCTTTCTGTGCTTGCCCAGTCGATGTCAAGTGCTTCATCAAGATTTACCCACGAATTATCGCCAGTGTATTTCCCTATCATTTCCATCCAGTATTCATTCATTTCTTCTTCTGTCCACTTGTTTGTACTCTGAAGTTTTATAATTTCTTTTATAAGTCTGTCTATTTCAGGTTGGTATGTCGCGTCAATTTGCGCCAGTTTAGAGCTGCAGTAACAACGGTTATAAGCGGCATCTTCTCGTTCGCAATATCCATTCATACATTCTATATAGTCTGCCATACAGCGTGCGGAGCTTACGGAAGTTCCTGTTGTCGTTACATATGCTGCGGTACCTGATGAATTTTTATTGGTTTGCGTTGTCGTTGCGTCTCCTCGCACTGTTCTTGTTGCGGGTTGCATGTTCGTTGTTGTCCCAGCGCGTGCGACAACTCGTCTTGTAGAATTTGTGTTTGTAGTAGCTGCCCGAACAGTATTCGATTGCGATGTTGCAGCACGTGCTGTTGTTGAAGAGTTGTTTGCGCTACGTGCAGTTGTACTTGCGTTTGAAGTTGTTGCGGATCTTGGTACAACGTTTCTTGTTTGAGTATTATTTGTCGTTTTAGTCCTGGTTAAAACGTTTATTTGAGCGTTTGAACGAGATGGCGTAGTTCCTGGATTAAGACTAGTACGCATAGTGTTATTCATATAAGGGTATAAATTGTTGTATGCGTTTGCATTCATATAATTAGAAGGAGTATTTACCGCGAAAGCCCAAAAAGGAGTTAATATGAACGCGGTCATAACGATAAAAAATTTAAGTTTTTCTAACATAATTGTATTGTAAAAATTTTGTTAGACATAAACAAGCATAAAATTAATAAAAAAATTTGCATTTAAAAAAAAAGTTGTTATAATACTGTTCGTTTCGGGGTGTAGCTCAGTCTGGTAGAGTACTTGGTTTGGGACCAAGGTGTCGAAGGTTCGAATCCTTTCGCCCCGACCAG
>CASEZC010000033.1 GCA_949292385.1 uncultured Pseudomonadota bacterium | reverse complement strand
GGGTATAGAACGGGGTGTACCAGAAGTGTTTGATTCATGCTTTGATGTTCGTATGTTGTTGCAAAGTATTTATTACTTGAACGACAGGAAGAAATTAAAGGATGTAGATGTACCGTGGGTATTAAAGTTGTTAGAAAAACAAGGAATGAAAAAAGTAAAAGGAACGTATTTAGAAGAATTACTAAAAGAAGCAAATTTGATATAAACGAACCGCCCACTCGGGCGGTTTTATCTTGGCAGGGCCAACAGTGCAATTCACGAACTAATGTTATTCACAATTTGTTGCGGTTCGGGAAAGATGTTAAGGCGTTTTTGAACAAGTATACAGAAATCTTGCGCTTGGATTAACATATAACATAAGTTTAGGTAAGAAGCCTAATAGTATGGAATTCTTTACGAATTCAGAAAATCAGATGATGAATTATGGAACAGTGTTTGCGCATGCCGAAGATGATCATGGTAATCCTGTAAAAGGGGTAAAAGTAATAGTAAATGGACGAGAAAGTCCATCGGTTACTGATGAAGAAGGAGATGTAATAATAACAAACCTAGATTCTCATCAAAAAGCGATACTGACTGTTGATGGTAATGAAGTAGAAGATTTAGCATTGGTGCCAGAATGGACGGAAAAGAAATTAGTTTTACGCCCAGGTGCAATGCGTCATATAGCAATTAAGTTCAATCATATGGGCGGCTTAGAAGGCCAATTAGAAAATATGTCTGCTGACCAAAAGTATGTGGTGTATATAAAGAATTCTGCAGGAGAAATAATAGCCACCAAGACGGCGGATAAAGATGGTGCTTTTATATTTGATGGTATAAAACATGGTGATTATACGTTAGAGGTCTTTAATAAATCTGGTACATAGGAACAAAACCGATAACTATAAACAAGAACTTTCATAGCATGGACGAAACGATAAAAGTAACAGAAGATAAGAAAGAAGAAGATTAAAATCAACCCCACCAAGATATGTATGGGGATTCAGATTGTATTGGAAAAAAAGGCATTTTTGATTTATACTCTGTTTAAAAGGTTAAGTTATGAAACAGATTATAGCAAAAGGTGCACATTCGACGGCTTATATTGATACAGATAATCCTGAGGTTGTTATCAAAGAAAATAATGATCTTTTAAAAGATCGTGGGTATTTAAGACGACAAGTTGCGGGATATGATATAATTAAACAAATTTTAGATTCTGGTTATGAAACAGGTGTTGTTTTGCCAAGGATAATTTCTGTATCTGAATCCGATGATAAGCAAATTATAAAAGAGCAGCGTATCAAGGGAAAAAGTTTTGATACTGAAGGCTTGTTGTACAGTAAGTTGTCGGAAGAAGAAAAGAATATAATAGCAAAACAATTGGCCTTATTTTTGGTTGCTATGCATTCTTCTGGAGAAAAGTTAGCTCCTAAAAAATCTATAAAGTCTATGTTTGATGAAACGCGGTTAAAGAATGCACAAGATATAATATCGGTTTATAACGATGATATGCCATCGGCGCTTAAGAAAAGTATTCAAAACGTAGAAAAATATTTAGACTCATCGGATATATCGGATGAAGTACATGTTCTAACGCATCGTGATTTGCGTTCTTCTAATTTAATGTACGATTCAGAGACCAAACAGTTGGCTGTTTTAGATTTTGAATTGTCAGGCAAAGATAATGTATATCGTGATTTTGTTGCATATGCTTCTGCCAGTTCTATGCCATGGGATTTTACAAAACGCGTAATATATGAATATAATGCAAATCCAAATAAAAAGTATCAGATAACTATAAATCCAGAAAAGGTTCAAAACATGTTGGTTTATGCAATAGCGCACGAATTTGCCCGATGTGTCAGACCAAATGAAGAACAAAAAATTGATGACGAAGAGAAAAAGAAATATTTTAATTTTATTTACGGCAAGATAAAAAGTGTTGCAGGTGTAGATGCCAAACAAGAAACATTTAAAACCGCGACTAAAGATATAAAAAATAAAACACCTGATATTATTAAATTTCAAAATAAAATTTCAGAAAACGATAACAGGTAACTTTTTGATAAAACAGATATATCCTGTGATGAGTTTTTTTTGGGGAAAATAAAAAATCCGTCCAAACAGACGGATTATTATTTTGGCAGCCCCAACCAGATTCGAACTGGTGTTCTCGCCTTGAAAGGGCGGTGTCCTAGGCCTCTAGACGATGGGG
>CASEZC010000032.1 GCA_949292385.1 uncultured Pseudomonadota bacterium | reverse complement strand
GTGCGAGCGTAGCTCAGTTGGCTAGAGCGCAACCTTGCCAAGGTTGAGGTCGAGGGTTCGAGCCCCTTTGCTCGCACCAGAGTTTTTAAAAGAGGTCTGTGCACAATGATTTTAAATTTGAAAAAAATTTTTAATTGATACGTGCGACCATCAGATTTAATGACGGACGCACTTTCATGCGTCCGTTTTTTTAATTTTTTACGTTCAAAAGGAAACAAAAATGGCAGAAAATACCAACAACACAGCGAAAATATCAACAAACGAGCTAGAAGCGCGTCTGCAGAAAGCAGAAAACATTCGTAAGCGTGACGGTGTTGTTTGGAAAGACAAATTTGAACGTAGTAACACTATTGCCGAGGCACGCGATTTAAGCGATGGTGCAAAGGTTAAGTTAGCTGGACGTATAACTGCTTTGCGTTGGTTGGGCAAACTTATGTTTGGCCGTATTTATGATATAGATGGCGAAATTCAGTTTTCTATGTCTCGTGAAGAGATTGGCGAAGAAGACTACAAATTTATGAAAGCTAACGTAGATTTAGGTGATTTTATAGGTATTTCTGGTGAGCTTTATCATACAACGGCAGGAGAATTGACTGTCAAGGTATCTTCTTATGAAATTTTATCCAAGGCTTTGCGCCCATTGCCAGAAAAATTCCATGGCCTTACAGATATGGAAACAAGATATCGTCAACGTTATTTAGATATCATTTCTAACGAAGATACTCGTAACACAATGAAAATGCGTTTCAAGATGTTGCGTTTAATACGTGATTATTTGAATGGCAATGGTTTTGTAGAGGTAGAAACACCAATTATGCAGGTTGTGGCCAGTGGTGCAGCTGCCCGTCCATTTGTTACGCATCATAACGCATTAGATGCAGATTTTTACTTGCGTATTGCGCCAGAATTATTCTTAAAGCAGACAATTGCTGCCGGTTTCGACAGAGTTTATGAGCTGGGCAAAAACTTCCGTAACGAAGGCATGGATGCTATGCATTTGCAAGAATTTACCATGCTGGAATGGTATGCTGCGTATTGGAATTATAAAGACAATATAGATTTTTCTTGGAATATGGTTCAAAAAATCGTAAAAGATTTACGTGGCAGTTTGCAGTTTGAATATCAAGGGACTGTGCTAGATTTCAGCAAATATGAAGAAATTGATTATACAGCACGTATGAACGATTTGCTTGGGGTAGATATTTTAGAATTTAAAGATACGGACGCTTTAAAAAAGCAGCTTGTAGAAAAAGGGATGTTCCCTGCAGAAGAATTGGAAGTTTTAAAATCTGTTCCATCTATCGTTGATTATGTATTCAAGCGTAAAATACGAGATCAAATAATTCAACCTGCAATAGTTTATAACTATCCTGCATATTTGATACCTTTGGCTCGTCGTAACGATAATGACAGTCGCAGAATAGATATATTCCAGTTGATTGTTTGTGGCGCAGAATTGATTAAAGCGTATTCTGAATTAGTAGATCCTATTGTTCAGCGCGCGGCATTTGAAGAACAGGCAAGAAATAAAGCGGCAGGTGATGACGAAGCGTTTGACTTAGACGAAGACTTTTTACGTGCTATGGAACATGGTATGCCACCGATTTCTGGGCTTGGCTTAGGCATTGATAGATTTTTCTCGATTATTGCTAACCAGCCAACATTAAGAGACGTGATATTGTTCCCAATAATGAAGTAAAAAGGAAAGGAGGCTAAGAAGTATGTCTGGCCAATATTCAGAAAGTTATGCTGCCGATATGACGGCTGAAAATGATAGAAAAAATCTTGCAGCAATAGAAGAAGCGCGCGTTTCAGGGCGTATAAATGATGAAGCTGCAAAATATTTATCAGAATTATATTCTGACGGTTTTACTTGGTTTCGTGAAGTCTTTTATTTTCTAGGAAAGTGCTTTGGTGCGCCAAAAGCGCCTGTTATGCGCTATGATTATGCGACTGACAGTGCAATAGAGGAACCTATAAAAATATCTGATATAAACCCGTTATCACCGTACATTGTTCATCATCGTTTAGATGCTGATCCAATGAGAAATCAGTTCTTTACCAGTGGTGCCGGCCACAAGATAGATTTGGCAGTATCTTCTATTGTTACTGTTATTGTTGGTGCGCAAAAAAACGTTAAACGAGCTTTGGATAAGGTTACTGGTAAGTATTATGATATGTACGTTGATGAGGTTGTAAATACTGTTTATAAAGTAATTTCTTCTCATGAACGTGAAGCATCTGCAAAAGCTGTTGCTGAAAAGATAAAGGCTCGTTTAAAAGAGAAGTATGTTTCTACTCCATCAGAAACAGTATTGTCCATAATTGGTTCAGGACACGAAAAACTGGCGGTAGAATTGGTACGCGAACTGGATAAAATAGAGCGCCCAAGAATGCGCCTGCAAGATGTATGGCGCGTAAAGTGTCTGTTTGATTTAGTTCCACAGGCAAGAACGTTCATAGAACGTGTACATGCCATAATGCCTGAGAGAATAATTTCAGTTCGTGATAAGTTTTATGACGTTGAAAATCCACGTAATTATCGTGATGCAAAACTTATAATAGACATAGGAAAAAATGGTAAGGTGGTACCATTAGAAATAATATGTCAGGTAAGAATGTTTTTCGAATTTGAACGTAAAACGCATGGTAATTACGAGATTGAACGAAAGGCTAACTCGAAGAATGCAGAAGGCAAAAGAAAAGATATTGGTTGTATTCACGAAGATGGGATAAAAGAATACAATCTTATGATATGTAATTGCTTAGAAGACTTGTTTGAACGTGTTGGCTGGAATATCTTATACAGTCAGGGTAATGGCGTTTCTATGTTCGAGGGGTTCCCGAAGACATGTACGTTGTACTATCCGCAGAAAATGTTGGATACGATAATAGACAAGTTAGACAATGCGATAGAAAACGAAGTATTTCGTATGAAGGATTCACCAGCAGAACTTACGCAGGCGCAAGAAAGCGAAATCTTTAGATTTATGACTCGTTTTATATTGGTTTCTGCTATGCCATATGTTCAAAAAGATTGGCAGGTTCCGTCTGATACTATGGCAGGCAAGCTGTTTAACTTTGTTATGACCGAAGTTTTGCGGTATTATAAAAAGTAAAGAATGTTTAAAAGCTTTTAGCTCCGTAGGAAATGAAACTATGGGGCTATTTTTATTTTTTCTTGCTTTAATTTATGGTATGGGCAACAATAAATACAGGACACTATGTTTCGTGGGGTCCATAACAAGCATAAGAAAGGAAAGTAGTTATGCGTCAAGGTAAAGTAAAATGGTACAATGGTAAAAAGTGCTTCGGGTTCATTACGCCGGACACTCCTAACGAAAACGGCAATACAGATGATGTATTTGTTCATTCCAGTTCTTTGAAGGCGGCTGGCATCAGATTCTTGAACGAAAATGATATTGTCGAATTTGAAGAAGAAGTCCGAAATGATAAATTATCTGTAACGACAATTAAATTAATTCAGCGTGATGAAGAATCGGCCAAAAGATTTCAAGAGCGTCGCGCAGAACGTCGTCGCGCACGTGAAGACAGAAAACAGCGCGAAGAAAAATCAGAACGTCGTTCCGGTTTTGCGTTTTGGAAAAAATAATTTTATTAATTAATTTATTTAACGCCCTTCGGGGCGTTTTTTATTTATGAAACTTGAAATTTTTTATAATAAATATACAATTCTTGTATAAGATAAAAAAGGAGTTTTATTATGTGGACTACTATTGCTGTAATAGCTGTAATATTGTTATATTTTATCGCTGTTTATAATGGTCTTATTGCACGAAAAAATCAGGTAAAGGAAGCTTGGGCAACAATAGACACTCAGTTAAAACGTCGTTATGATTTGATACCAAATCTTATAGAAACAGTACGTGGTGCGGCAAAACATGAAAAAGAAACGTTGCAGGCTGTTATATCTGCACGTGATGCAGCTATGGCGGCAAATGGTCCTGCCAAGGCAGATGCGGAAAATCATTTAACGGAAACTTTAAAAAGTATGTTTGCTTTGTCTGAAAACTATCCAACGTTGCGTGCAAATGAAAACTTTTTAGAGCTTCAGCGTGAATTAACGGATACGGAAACGAAAATTCAGGCGGCTCGTCAGTTTTATAATACTGTTGTGATGGGGTTAAATACACAAATTCAGCAGTTTCCAAGCAATATAGTTGCAAATATGTTTCATATAACAGAAGAAAAGATGTTTGAAATAGACGAAACTGAAAAAGTGGCACCAAAGGTTAAATTTTAAAAAGTCCCGTTATTACGGGATTTTTACTTGATTTTTCTAAAAAAACAATATAAACTAACCACCGCTGGATAACCAGAACTGAATAAGTTATATGTCTTTTGGTCATATAAGCGATAAGGATTCTGTGAAGTGTTCGGCACAAACAAAAACCAAAAGGAAAAAATATGGCAAGAGCAGGCGCAAAGCGCAGCACAAGAAAATTGAAAATCGGACGTAGCTTGGGCGTTAATTTATGGGGCCAGGCGAAATCTCCATTTAACAAACGTAAATATAAACCTGGTCAGCATGGTCCAACATCTCGTGGTGGAAATTCATCTGATTACGCAAAACAGATGCGTGCAAAGCAGACATTGAAGGGTTATTATGGTAATATCGGCGAAAAGAAGTTCCGCGCATATTACTTAGAAGCTGCAAACATGAAGGGTGACACACCAGATAACTTAATCGGTTTGTTGGAACGTCGTCTGGATGCAGTTGTATATCGTTCTAAATTGGCACCAACAGTATTTGCATCACGTCAGTTGGTAAGTCATGGTCATATTTACGTAAACGGTAAACGTGTTAAAATTGCATCATATCAGGTAAAACCAGGTGATGTTATTACTGTAAGTGAAAAAGCAAAACAAATGCCATTGGTAGTATTGGCTTTGGAATCTGCAGAACGCGCATACCCAGATTATATCAATGTAGACAGTGCTAATTTCACAGCAACGTTTACACGCGTACCAATGTTTGCGGACGTACCATATCCGGTTCAGATGTTCCCAGAATTGGTTGTTGAATTCTATTCTCGTTAATAGACGGGGGAAGAAAGAAAAAAACTGCCATTATGGCAGTTTTTTTGTTGATAAAAAAGGAATAGATAAAAAAGAATAAAAGCGCCATAAAGGCGCTTTTATTTGATTAAGGTTTCAGGTTAGAAAATATCTTAGAGCGATACGTAGCATAAGAAGAATGGCTAGAATCGCTTGCCATGTATAAACAGAGTCCTGCACAATCAGTATTGCACTGTTCTGTTGTTAAGTATTCGGACCCAAATATCCAAGGAGTAACCCCCGGTGAAATAACTCTGCACCAGCACCATCTGTTTAAACTTGTATCATTAGGGCTTCGTAGTAGATATTCTTTTGTGTCACGATTTGTGGCGTTGCCAGACTCAGATGAGCAATACGCCATTCCTTTCACCTGTATGCCAGAACACGTATTTGACCAATCCATACTACTAGTTCTAGATGAATTTGTGCATAATGTACTTCCATTATTTTTTACACATTTAACTGCAACGCCACCATCAGTAGATGCGTAGGATGAATGTTCGTACTGACAAATACTGGTAAAATCATAGGTCCCTGCCGTATCGCTAAAATCAAATCCTGTTTGTGCATATAAGTAACAGACAGCCGGCGTTGTGTTTGCTGAACAAGAGTTACTAGATATAAAAGACGATGGGGCAGAATAATCAGAAGGCCACGGCTGTCCATAAATTTTAGCATTTTTTTCTATAATTGTTATGTATCCAGACGGGCATGAAGAGTAAAGAATTTTCCCGTACGCCAAACTAGGAAATATAGTGATGACAAATAGCAAAAAACTTTTTTTCATTGCATGCCTTTTCTGTTCTAATCATACATTAAATTTTGAAAAAGAATATTGGAATAAGAAAACAATTGAAGATAACACAAATTTGAACATACTTCTATGCAGCGTTCTTCCGTGCCTCCTGGTCCCCAAAAAACATATTTTGATACAGCAGGACTCACCATTCTGCACCAACAGTATTGTTTGTCCCCTTCCATAGATAAGGATGTTGCAGTAGATTGTCCAGCAGTTGCACCCGCTGTTGAAGAACAAACCGATACACCTTCTACGATAAATGAGGAGTTGCCAGATGAGGTTTTGCATTTACCTTTCCAAATAGAAGAATATAGCGGATTACCAGTCCAAGTGTCATCTGATAAAGCTTCGCAACTTGTAGAACTTTTATTTATATAATATCCAATTTTTATGTTTGAAGTCATAGCTTTCGCATAATTAACGAAGGTTATACAATAAAACATTGCCCAGCAAAATAAAAAAAGCTTTTTCATAAAATCCCTTCCTAAAATTTTATACGTAAAAGATAATAAATAATTTAAAAAAGTTAGTCAAGAATATTTAATGGTGGAATCTGCCCAGTGTGGAGATTATTTGTACACCGTATATAAAAGTGTAGCAGGACAGATTCCATAAAAATAACCACCGTATTTAATATGGTGGTTGGAGTTTCTAAACAATAACTTGAATTGCGTGCTTATTCTGTATATTCGCACACTCCAACCAATTGAATGAGGTTGGAGATATTTTTCGTCATCTCTGACGCAAGTTAGGGCTTAGAATTCCCGTGTGGTAACCCACCAACACACTGCTACTATACTATATTTTATAGCTTTTGTATATTTATATTTTTATTTTTTCATAAACTTGATTTTAAAAAACAAACTAATAAAATATCATACTATGATAAATGTAAGCTTTTATTTGTCTTATCTTATATGGTGGCGCCACTAAGGCTGCCTGTTTGTTATATTATTTATTTTTGTGCTTTTATTTTTTTATCAAACATTTTAATATGTTTAAGAAATAAGGATTTTTATTATGACTGATAAGAGAAATATTGTTTTAACAGGTGTTAGACCAACTGGTGCATTGCATATAGGGCATTTAGTTGGTGCGTTATCTGCAAATGTAGATATTCAGAACCAAGGCGATTACGAACGTATGTACGGTATGATTGCAGATGCGCAAGGTTTAACTGATAATTTTGACAATCCAGAAAAAGTTCGTGAAAACGTTATGGAAGTAGCGTTGGATATGTTAGCTGTTGGATATGACCCGAAAAAAACAGTTATGTTTATTCAGTCAGAGGTTGCAGAATTAACAGAATTAACGTTTTATTATATGAATTTAGTGACGGTTGCGCGTCTTCAACGTAACCCGACTGTAAAAACAGAAATATCGCAAAAAGAAAAATTTAACGGTGGTGTTCCTGTTGGGTTCTTTACATATCCTATATCTCAGGCAGCAGATATAACGGCTTTTGGTGCAAACATAGTTCCTGTTGGTGAAGATCAGTTACCTATGATAGAGCAGGCCAGTGAAATAGTTCATAAGTTTAATAATATATATGGCGATACATTGGTTATGCCACATGCTGTTGTACCTGAATCAAAACTTGCTGCAAGATTGCCTGGAACGGACGGTAATGCAAAAATGAGTAAATCTTTGAATAATTGTATTTATTTAAAAGATTCTTCTGATGATATATCGGCAAAAGTAAAAACTATGTTTACCGATCCAAATCATTTGCGCATAGAAGACCCAGGAAACACAACAGAAAATCCGGTATTTATATACTTGTCTGTTTTTGCAAAACCAGAGCATTTTGCAGAATTTTTACCTGAATATTCTGGATATGCAGAACTGGCGGCTCACTATGAACGTGGTGGTTTAGGTGATGTAAAAGTAAAGAAGTTCTTAAATTCTGTTTTACAAGAAACATTGCGTCCTATACGTGAAAAACGAGAACAATTTGCAAGCAGACCTGATGACGTTATGGATATTTTGCGTGACGGAACAAAGGTTGCACGCGCGGCAGCTGCAGAAACAGTATCACGTGTAAAACGAGCAATGAAATTAAATTATTTTGATTAATGTAGGAAGAAAGGAAAGGAGAAAATATGAAAAAAACTTTGATTTGGGCAGGCAGTGTTATCGGTGCTGGTGCTGTTATGGCATTGTTATTTGGTATGTTCACGCAGCCGCGTGAGTTAAGATTAATTTCTGTTTCTGGTGAATGTTTAACAACAGTTCCAAAGGATAGAACAGCGATAACTTTACGCGTTACAACTCTTGATAAAAATGCTGCTGTTTCGATGAAAATGGCTACGGCCAAGATAGCAGAAATTACGAATTATTTAAAAACGCAAGACGTTAAGATGCAAACTACAGAGTTTAATTCGTATGAAAAGTCTGAATGGAATCGCGAATTAGAAAAATCCGTTGTTCTTGGCATAGAAACTACTATTGCAGTTGAAGTTTCTGCAGATAATATAGAAACAATAGAAAAGGTATTGTCTCAGTTTGCAGGACAGACAAATGTTTATTCTGAAAATTTACGCATGTATACCAGTGCAGAAGCGATGAAACCAGCACTTGAAAAGTGCTTAGGCGAAGCTGTCGAAAATGCCAGAGAGCGTGCGAATGCTTTGGCGGCAGGTGATGGACGCGAGACTGGTAAACTGGTAAATGTTTCTTATAGTGCAAGTTCTTCTTCAACTATACAGCCAAGAGCGTCCAATTTCTTGGCATCTGGTGCAAAAATGGCGGTTGCAGAAGACGCAATGGTTATGTCCGGCAGTATAGTTTCAAAAGATACCGAAGTATCAGTTAGTGTATCAGCAACGTTTGATATAAAGTAATGAATGAAATTATACAAGAGTTTATAAATTATTTAACACAGACCAAGAATTATTCTGTGCATACAGCGATTGCGTATGAAAACGATATCCGCGACTTTATAAGTTTTTATGAGAATTTTAATGGCGCGGATATCTTTTTAAATGATTTATCTCGTGTTGATACAATTGCGTTCAGAGCTTGGCTAGCAGACCGTCAACGTCGTGATTTGGCGCATAAATCTACTGCGCGAGCCTTATCTTCAGTACGTGGCTTTTATAAATTTTTAGCAAAGAAATACGGTATAAAAAATGATGCCATAGGTCTTATTTCTTCGCCTAAGGTCCCAAGAAAATTATCAAAGGCCATAGAAGTTAGTGACGTTGAAAATATGCATGATGCGATAAAAGAACTGGATGCGACAGAACCTTGGATTGCGGCGCGAGATTGGGCGTTAGTTTTGCTAATATTTGGTTGCGGTCTACGTATATCAGAAGCTTTATCTTTGAAAAATTCTGATGTTCGTAACAGACCGGATTCACTAAGAATTTTAGGCAAGGGGAATAAAGAGCGTATCGTCCCTGTTTTGCCGGCAGTATTGGACGCGATCGATAAATATATGCGTTTGCGACCATTCGGCACGGCGCCAGAAGACCCATTGTTCAGAAGTGTACGTGGTTTGCCTATGTCAGCGCGTATGGCAGAAAAAGTTGTAGAAAAGCTTAGACATTATTTGCAGTTGCCAGATTATGTGACTCCGCACGCATTACGACACACGTTTGCAACGGCCTTGTTAGCAGGTGGGGCAGATTTAAGAAGCTTACAGGAATTACTGGGGCATTCATCGCTTTCTACGACGCAGCTTTATACAAAAGTAAATATGTCAGAAATAATTAATATTTACGAGCATGCACATCCATTAGCACACGATTCAGATATAAACGCAGATAAATAATAAAAAGCCCCAAAACGGGGCTTTTTATTATTTTTGTACGAAGTGTACACTGTATTGTGGTTTTTTGTCTGCCCCAAGTGAAGCGCGAATAACCTTGTTAGATGCTGTTTGTACGGCACGAACAAGGTTGTCTTGATCTTTACGTTCGGACTTGGTTAATTCGTTAATTGCTTTTGTAATTTCAATTTGAATTTGGCGTTTCATAAAACCAGTAGTGTCTGTTTCAAAAATACCCGCACTGGATACTTCTGGTACACCTTTCAAGAATCCGCGCTTATCAACTGGCAGCGTAACAAAAACGGCACCATTTGTCGCAATCTTTTTGCGGTTTTTATATACTTTGTCATCAGCGCTACGTTCTGTTTCTCCTTCCATAACGACGAAACCCGTTTCAATAGTTTCTGCAATGTAAGGTGCTTCACCATCTTTCAAGGCAATCATTTCACCGTTATGTACAACCATCATGTGCTTTGCACCGCCACGTTCCATCGCCATTTTTCCATTTAACATTTCGTTGATGTAATCACCGTGCATAGGTATGGAAACCTGAGGGTGTACAATGTCATAGAAACGTTCAAATTCTGGGCGACCTGCGTGACCGCTGGCGTGCAAGTGGTCTGTATCAAATATTGTGTGTGTTTTTATTCCCATACGTGCAAGCTTGTTATAAAGATAAGAAACATCTTGTTCGCGTCCTGGAATTACAATTGCACTGAACAGAACAGTATCTGTTGGTTGTAATTTCATTTCTTTTACATGTCCGCGGCAAAGACGTGTAAGCATAGCGTATTGTTCACCCTGAGAACCTGTTAAGAAAATAGCTTGCTTTTCTGCAGGCAAATCCTTGATTTCGCTGTGCAAATAAATATCGTCTTTGTTTAAATAACCAAAATCTATGCCCATTTCACGGAATTCTGGTAATCCAACATAAGGTACTGGATTAGGGTTACTGCGTTCTTTTATCGCGGCAACGCGACCAGCAGCACGCGCAGCTTCGGCAAACATTTTCATACGTGCGATACTGCGAGAATACCCTGTAACTAAAACGCGTCCTGGGGCATTTTTCATAATTTCCGTTAATGTTTCACGAACTTGTACTTCTGTTGTTTGTGGTTCTTGACGAGAAGCGGACGTAGAATCAGATGCGCAAGCCAATAATTTAGGGTCAGAACCTATTTCGCGCAGACGTGCAAAGTCAGTAGGCGCTTCTATAGGATTGTCATCATTAAAAGTCCAGTCGCCTGTATGTAAGACTTTACCAGCTGGAGTTTTAATTATTAACATTTGTGCTTCTGGTACAGAGTGCGAAACGTGGAAAGTTTCTACTTCGAACGGATCCAGTTTCAAAGTTGCACCATTGTGGTCAAATATTACGAAGTCTTTTTCAGGGTTAAAATCTAATTCGATACCCTTAAAAGTTTGCATAAGAATTTCCGCAGGAAAACGTGTGCAGTAAATAGGTTTTCTAAATTTTGGCCATACGTATTTCAAAGCACCGATATGGTCTTCGTGACCGTGAGTTAATACGAAACCAACAACGTCTTTCTTACGCTTTTCTAACCACGTTGTATCGCAGTATTGAACGTCACCAGCACCGATTTCTTCTTCCAAGAAACCCATACCACAGTCAACAACAAGGTATTTGCCTTTATATTTATAAACGTACATATTTTGGCCAACGTGTTCCAATCCCCCCAAGGCCATAAAATATAATTTATCGTCGTTTTTATCGTTTTCGTGTTTGTTCATGCCTGTTATTTTAGCAGGCTTTTTCTGCTTAGATTCGTTTTCTGTGACTGGCACAGATTTTTTTTCTTTAACTTTTACCATTTATAATACCTTTTTTAAGTTTAACTTCTTCGCCGTCACAAAATCCATTGCTAATAAAGACCTGTCTTTATTTGTAGTGAATCTGTGACGACGCGCTATATTTGCCCCCACGCGGCATTGGTTATATATTACAATCAATTATACATAGGGGTAATTTTTTTTGGGATTTGAAAGTATCCCTAAATCTCTCTTATACCAGTAATGATACTATTTTATATCGTATTTGCAAGAATTTAATTACCTGCCTGAAATGTTTCAGGCAGGTAGTTTCTTATTCTGCTAATGTACCAACAGACATAGTTATTCTGCGAATACCACTGCTGATAGACTTTTCTTTGTTTATCTTGGCATGCAATATTTCGCCGGTATGATAAACGTGTGTTCCACCACATAGTTCGCAAGAAACATCGCCTGCAGTAATAACTTTTACTGTATCGCCATATTTTTCACCGAATAAAGCCATAGCACCTTTGTTTTTTGCTTCGTCTAAAGACATTTCTTCGTGTGAAACGTTCATGTCAGAAGAAATCCATTTGTTTATTAAATCTTCCGTAGCTTGCTTTTCTTCTGCTGTCATAGCGCGACCGAAAGAAAAGTCAAAACGAACAGAGTCAGGGGATACCTTGGAACCTCTTTGTTCTACGTCTTCGTTTAAAACATGACGAAGTGCCGCTTGCAATAAGTGGGTTGCAGTATGTGCACGTGTTGTCTGCTGTCTTGCAGCCTGATTGATAACAGTTGTAACAATGTCACCAACTTTTATTTTATCAGTTAATACACCTTTATGGATAACGACGTTATCTACGCGTGATGCTTCAGAAACATTCATTATTGTTTTATTATCACGTTTTAATTCACCGCTATCGCCAACTTGACCGCCTTGGGTGCCATAGAAATTAGTTTTATCCAAAGCAACTTCGACTTCATCACCTGCATCAGCTTCGTTTACAAAATCTCCATTTCTTAAAATAGCAAGAACCTTTGATTGCATATTTGCATCAGGGCTATACTTAGAAGAATCATCAGTTGCTTCTAATTGAGTCTGCGATTCCCACAGAGTTTTTGTGCCTTTAGTATTCGCACGGCTGCGTTCTTTTTGCTCGGACATGGCTTTTTCAAAACCATTGACATCTACGTCAATATTCTTGTCGCGTAGAATCATTTGAGTTAAGTCTAATGGAAATCCATAAGTATCAAATAACTTAAATGCAACTTCTCCAGGTAAAACGTTGCTATTTACTTTTGGTATTTCATTTTCTAAAAGCTTCATACCATTTTGTAACATGTCAGCAAAAGCATTTTCCTCGTTTTGTATTATCTCTACAACGTGCTTTTCTTCTTTTGCCAGTTCTGGATACGCTTCGCCCATTTCTGTAATCAAAGCAGGGTACAGTTTTGACAGCAACGCGCCTTTGTGGCCAAGAATTTGTCCATGGCGCATAGCACGTCTTAGAATACGACGAATTACATAACCGCGGTCAGTGTTGCTTGGAATTACGCCATCTGCAACTGCAAAGCCAACAGCACGCAAATGGTCTGCAATTACCTTAAATGAAGGCGTGTTTTCCGCAGTTTTTTTAACGCCGACAACATTCTCTATTGCTGTCATTAAGTTTTGGAACAAATCTGTTTCATAGTTGTCTATCTTGCCTTGTAATAATGCAGCCCAACGTTCCAAACCACCGCCTGTATCAACATTTTTCTTTGGTAATGGACTTAGATTCCCGTTCGCATCACGGTCATATTGCATAAATACATCATTCCATATTTCTACCCAACGGTCGTCTTCGTTTTCTATGTCAGCACCGAAGTCGTAGAATATTTCTGTACATGGACCACAAGGACCTGTATCGCCAGCAGACCACCAGTTATCTTTATCACCTAAACGAATAGCTTCTTTTCCTGCAACTTTGCGCCATATTTCAGTAGACTCTTCGTCTGTTTCATGTGTTGTTACACGAAGTTTATTTGGATCAAGTCCTAAAACTTTTGTAAGTAGTTCCCAAGAATATTCTATGGCACCTTCTTTAAAGTAATCTCCAAATGACCAGTTTCCAACCATTTCAAAGAATGTGTGGTGGCGGCCGTCAAATCCAACTTCGTCTAAATCGTTATGCTTTCCACCTGCACGTATACATTTTTGTACGTCGGCTACGCGTGGTGCAAATGCAGGTTCGGTGCCTTGTAAAATTCCTTTCCATGGAACCATTCCAGCAACCGTAAAAAGCAGAGTAGGGTCGTTTGGTATAAGTGACGCAGAAGGAACGATTTTGTGTCCTTTAGATTCAAAAAAGTCCAAAAAAGTTTTACGAATTTCATTATATTTCATTTCTTAAAATCCTTATTTTTTTGCAATTTTATAAATATTACAAACTGGTTGCAATAATATTATTTAAAAAGTGAGTTTTATAAAAGTAAATCCTAGCCCCTAAGGGCGGCAGCATCAGCGTCAGCCAATTCTTTTTTTATGGCAGCTTCATATCTTGATAAAGCATGCTGATAATGTCCTGCGACATTTCTGACAGGTTTGTTAAGTTTTTCATATTTAATAGGCGTTGTATCTAGCTCTATCTTTATATAATTTACTTTATCCATATATATTGGCGTAAGGCAGTTTCCCGTCTCGCTATTATATAGATTTATAAGTAAGTGAATAAGCTCGTTAACAGGAGGTCTGTAATCCAAACTCTCGTCCACCTTTTTTATAGCTTCAAAGCTTTCCTTAAAGTATTTAAACAAATTTATCAGATAGTTTGTTCTGAAAATAGTTCCTGCAAAGCCAAGATTAGGTCTATTTAAAATTACGTTCTCGCCATCAATTATATAATTATCTTTATTGTTCATTACTTGTAACAAGTCTGAAACACGGTGCTTTATGGTTACAGAGTTCTGAATTATAGCAAAGTTGTTTTCAGAAATGTTTGGAATGTCTAAATCTGTTATTATGTCATCATCATCATTAAAAACTATCCAATCAGGCTTAAATCTCAGTTTTGACGCTTCTTCTATTATTTTAAATCTTGCTAAAAAAGTTCCGATATTTTCGTTACCGTTAACTATAATCAAATTACCACGATAACCTAACTTTTTTATGTCTTGTTTTGTAACTGTTGTCGCAGGATTATCGTTATATATAATTAATAAAAATTTTTGTTTTGTTTTGCTTAATGCAGGAATGGAAATTCGCAACATTTCGTTGTTAAATGTTGTTAATCCTACGATAATGTTTTCCTTTTTGCATAACATGCTAAAAATGATAATTCAAAGTTTATAAAATTGCAAACTCTTAGTTGTTTGTGATATAATAAAAAACAACAGATTAGGGAAAGAAATATGAAGCCGACAATGTTATTTGCATTAATTGCATTAATTATGATAGTTATTGTAACGTCGTTTGATATGCAGTTGGCACCGAACGCAGCAATTCAAATACCTGCGAATATGACAGGGCAGGCTTTATATGTTTGTCCTTCTGACAGTCAGTTATGGGGCTCGATTTCTCAGATGTTAAGACCTGTTTCCCATTACATAACAATAGTGTTCTTTTTTATAGTTATGTTGCTTGCGTTTAATTGGGGTTGGGCACTATATCAAAATTTATTAAGCGACTCTTTTAAAAAAGAAAGTTTTTCTAAGCCATGGCAGTTCACAAAGATGACTTTTTGGGCGGGCGTTGTTGTGTTGTTACTGGTGTTTACACCAAACCATTTTAGAACGGTTCGCGTTGATGGTGCGCGCGGTGAATGGGTGCTGTGTGAAAGTAATACACCTGGTGCATTTGCAGTAAAAGCAGAAAACGTTCACGGTTAGTTATAAATTTGTCAAGTTTATGAAAAATATCTAAAATGTAAATATGCGCTTGACTTAAAGGCGCGATTTCTCTACGATTCGAGTAAACAGTACGGGCAATGTCCTTGAAATACAATAAGTTGCGATAAAGGGGCTTTAAAAAAGTCTTTATATCTGGGCAATTAAGATTTCAAAGGCATTGCCTAAGGCTGTGGGACACCTTATATAAATTTATGAAAGGAGAAACATATGAACAAACAGCAATTGATTGAAGCAATCGCAAACGAAGTTGAAGTAACAAAAGCAACAGCT
>CASEZC010000031.1 GCA_949292385.1 uncultured Pseudomonadota bacterium | reverse complement strand
GTTAAGTCCTGGCGGAAAACCAAGACGCTTTCATAATAAGCCATTTTATTTCCTTTGGTCTTAACAGCCGATGACCCCATGTCATCAGCAGGAACGCCTTAAATTATGCAAAAAATAAAAACAAAATCAAGTATTTTCTTATATTAAGAATAAACTACCACAATACGTTTTTATATTGACTTGCTTAAAATAAATTTACTATCATTTATACATAAAGAGAGATTAAATGACAAAACAATTTCACAGAACGCTTAACATAATGGCATTTTTCACCGCATTATTGGCTACGGGCTTGATTTTGTTTTATGCAGACTTCTTGCGCATTGCAACTGCAAACATATTATTAAACGGAATAATAATAGGTACGACTCTTTTCGGTATTGGTCTGTGTTTCATAGAAATTTTCAAATTATTACCAGAATATAAATGGGCACGGGCTTATTTTAGCGGTAAAAAGAACGCACAACTACCACCAAAATTATTGCGTCCGATTGCTCTTATTCTTCGTGCACGCCCTACTCGCATTTCGACAAACGCTTTGCAGAGTATGCTTGACATGATACTTATGAGATTTGAAGATTCTCGTGAATCTATCAAATACATAACAAATACACTTATATTTTTAGGTTTGCTTGGAACGTTCTGGGGGTTGATATTAACGGTTGGCGGATTTGCGGACTTAATTGGCAACTTAGACTTTGAAAGCGAAGCTGTTTTATTAACTATGCAGGAAGGCCTAGTTAAACCACTGTCTGGCATGACAACTGCATTTACAAGTTCTCTTATGGGGCTGGCGGGAAGCTTAATAATCGGATTTTTAGGTCTGCAAGTTCAACTTGCACAAAATGCGATATTTGATGAATTAGAAGATTACTTGTCCGCACACAGCAGTCCTGTGATACCGGACACAACAACAACGATATTACCGCAAATTAATGACACAACCCAAACGATAAAACAAACAGTACAAGAAATACAACAGTCTCTATCAGAAAGAGCTTAGAATAAATTTTAAGAGAGAGGGAAAACACAATGCTAAACATTCGTTTTCGAGAAAAGACAAATACTTGGCCAGCGTTCGTGGATTTATTTTCGAATTTAGTAATAATACTAATTTTCTTATTAATCGTATTTGTATTTTTGTGGACTACGACAAGTGTATTTAATAAAAATACAGGTGCTAAGACTGTTGCTGATTTGAAAAAAGTAAATGAAGAACAGGCACAAAAAATCTTACAAATGACAGCTGATGAAGAAGAAGCTAAAAGACTTTTAATTCTTGCACGCGCAGAATTAGAGAATCTTGAGAATAATAACAATCAATTAAATACTCAGCTGCAAGAAGTAGATACCAGCATTGATACACTAATAACAGAATACGAATCGAAAGTATCTGAATTGCAAAATCAGGGTGTTGACTTGAAAAATCAAATTGCGGAACTAACGAAGCAATTAAATCAAGCAACAATAGACAAACAAAAAACGGCAGAATTAGAACAAGAACGCCGCGAATTACAAAGCCAGATGGAGGCACAACGTGCATCTCTTGCAGAACAATTAACAAAATTACAAGCGGCCTTAGATGCAGCAGAAGAGAAAGCCCGCGAAAAAGATATTCAATATGTTGAAATGTCTACAAGATTGAATAAGGCTTTGGCAGATAAGGTTGCAGAACTGAATAACGTAGCTCAATATCAATCTGCTTTTTATAAAGCTATAAAGATGACGTTAGGCGATGAAAGTTACGTACAACCAGATGGAGACCGCTTTATTGTATCCAGTGATATATTATTCAGTAGCGGATCTTATAATCTGTCTGCAGAAGGCAAGAACCAACTTAAATTAATAGCAAATGTTATAAAAAATCTGGAAAATCAGATTCCATCTGACATAGACTGGATTATTCGTGTCGACGGTCACACAGACAAAAAACAGGTTGTTCCAGGAACAAAAGGATATAAAGATAATATGGAATTATCTCTTTTGCGTGCAAATGCAGTTGCAAATGAACTGGCTAAAAACGGTGTTTCGAAACGTCGTTTGGTACCTAGCGGATTTGGAGATCTACATCCAGTAGAACTTGGTACAGATAACGCAAGTCTGCAAAAGAATCGTCGTATAGAATTACAGTTAACTAACAGATAAAGAAAAAATAAAAAAAAACGCTGATAATAATCAGCGTTTTTTATAACATGTAAAATTATAATTTTTCTACATAGTCTACGTCAATTTCTGTACTAAACCAACCCGCGTCAACCTCGCCATATAGCTTTACGTTGTCAGATGGAGTAACTGTTTGACCGCGCCATTCTTTTTTATCTATTTCAACCGTTATAGAGCCAGTAGAATCTTCAAATAAATATTTTTCATCGCTCATACGTTGAACAATATGACCTTTTACAATAACAGGTACATCATCACGCATTTCTTTTACTTGGCTGACCGTAACAACATTTTCTGTTCCACCAACGAAACCACCCATTGGAGAATTTTGCTGTGGCATGCTAGGCTGAAAGTCTGCACTTGCAGTACCTGCAACCAAAGAACACAATACAGCCATGATAGAAGCTTTTTTCATTTTGTCTCCTTTTTTCTATTACGAGGTTAATTATATCATAAATATAAAATAAAAAATCTAGGAATAAATAAAAAAAATCCCCAAAGGGGATTTTTTTACATTACGATATCTTGACATTCTGGCCCAGAAACTTCAGTTGTACAACTTGTATTTCTGCTGTTATGGAACCAGCTGCTGCTGCCAGTTGTCTTACAATTTTCAGTAGTTATAGTAGAACAAATGCGGCATGTTCTTGTATCTCTGCTAAATACAGCGGTTGTTTCTTTTGTCATACCACCACCACTGACACTTGAACCACCAAGGTAACCACTGTTTTTAAACGTTATTCCACCAGATTTCACAACACCCGCCCCACCCTTTGTTAAGTCAGCCAGAGTTAAACCTGCCCCCACATCATAACTTATCGCATAAGGCGGTGTTAATGGCGTTGACGCATTAACATCCAAATTCAGACCATTACCCCCATTTTCAGCAATTTTTTGACACATGTATTGCGCTAAATCTGCTGATGCGTTTTTAGTTGCAGACGCAATTTCTGTATTTAGTTTTTCATTATAATTATCTTGCGCCTGACGTAACGCAGAAACGGCTATCTGCATTTTAACCTGATTCAACAAGTTAGGGAAACGACCTGTTGTCTTTTGTCCTTCATTTCCCGTTATTTGTGACAAGTCACGTCCATTAACGCAGAATTGAATTTCTGGATCCTGTTCTATCATCTCGATTGTACGATTGATAGTTCCAGCAATATTATTAAGCTCTTCTTCAATAGAAGATATTATACCTTCTGCATTAGCTACATTTTTATTATTTTCACGAACCTTTGCAATATATCCTTGTACACCAATTTCACCAGGCTCCAGAGTTATGCTATCTTCTTCTGTTTCATCTACTATAGTACCAGCGGCATTACCCATCTTTATACTACCGAACGAAATCATACCTGTTACGCGGTATATATCACCATCTTTCTGAGATCTAAGAGAACCAGTACCGATAGTATCATCTGCTGCAAACCTGTTACAATCTGTTGTACTGCCACAAATTTCCATCATTTTCTCGTCTACTAAATTCTGGCATTGTTCCATAGCAGAATTATCAATATTCAAATACAAGCCCATCAACATACCATCCAAATCATCCATAGAAAATTTCGGATTATTCGCTTTACATACAACCAAGCTATCTATCGGACAGATATCATGGATATAATCATAATCCATACCAATACAGTTTTCAAAATTCGGTCCACAACGAGTATCTGCTGTAAAGCAGTCTTTAACCTCTTGCGTACAAGCATCAACACGCATTGCAGCCAATTTATCCTCTACATACCCCCAAATTAAAGGTTCCATTCTTTCACAAGGGTCAATTTCAACTTTACAAAAACTACGCGCCATATCAGGTCTGGACAAGCAAGCATCCATAGTTGCCACACCTTTACCAGCGATATCATCTTTACAAGCCTGCTGTATACAATTAGAAATATTTGTTAAGCAAGATTGACGGAATTTTGACTCTGCTTGGCTTTCCGCAAGTCTAATTGTTGGGGCCGCTTCTTTCAAAAAACTAGGCCAAACCATATCACGAACTGATATACAATTATCTAAAACCCTTTCACAAATAACACGCTTAGAATTTAAAACATCCATTGTTGATGCAGTAATATCATAAGTTTCTACACTTTCTACCTTTGTTCCAGCAGTACTTACTGTTTCATTATTCTGCATATTTTCAGACGCAATAATTGAAACACAATTTTCCCAATCTTCACCGCAAGCATCTTCTGTTAACATACACTTTTTAAATTCGACCATACATTGTCCAAGGTCATATTTATTCGCTTCATCTAAACTTTCTTTTAAAGCAATACGTACTTCTGATTCTGCACTTGCAAGTTCAGCTTCTGCCTCTGCCCTTTTATTTGCTAGGGTATTTTTAAAACCTAGACAGTCTGATGTTATTTGTCTGGAATATAACTGTTGCAAGAAAGCAATATCACCTGCACAAGAATCTGGAACCTGCGCATAACACAAATCATTCGCAGCTTTATATAATTCAGCACCTGTTTTATCGGCCAAAGAAGAAACAGAATCTTCGAAAATATCTTCGTCTTCATCATACAAAGTGTTTTCAAAAAGCGCCATTAGGCTAGCTCTTTCTTGTTCTTTTTTCTCTGCCTCTGACAACTCTCCTTCTGCTAAAATATTGCCGTTTTCATCATATCTTCTTTGCCCAGTAAAGACAATATCCGCATCGGCACCAGCTTTTACCTTTTCAACCTCTACAGTTCTTATACGATTAGCTTCTTCTAATATTTTTTTTATTTCTGCAAATTCCTTTTCATATTCGATGCTATCATCACTGCAAGAACAACTACCACCATTTGAGTTGTCTGTTATACAGAATTGATCCATACAACCAAAATAAGCATCATAACAAGCCTGATCATACAATCCAGTTGCCGTAACACGCGTTCTTACAGTTGTTCCTTGCTGTATTGCAGACTGTTTTTTTGCCGTGGTTGTCAAGGCATACGCATTACCCAGCACACCCAAGACGGCCAAAGAAACAACGGAAACAGAAATTTTTTTCAGGCTCATTTTTTCTTCCTATACTTCCACGTAAAATTTACATATTTATATCTTCACAAGTTTCAATTTCTTGGCAGAATTCTTGTTCTCCACCAGCACTGCGTCCTGCAAAGAAACCGCCAACCGCACCTACAACACCACCAATAGCAGTTCCCCAACCAGGAGAAACCATTGTTCCCATAGAAGCACCAGCTGCAAGTCCGCCAGAAAGTCCTTTCAGGCCAGCGGCATTTTTGCTTTCTCCTCCAACCTCGCAAACCTGTTGCATACGGCAAACGTGGCAGTTACGCAAACTTGGTTCGAAAGAAACGCTTTTTATATAGCTATAATTACTGCTGGATTTATCTGGCGTTTCTGGTTTATACATAGTCAAACAGTTCTGTTCAGCTTCATCCAAAGACTGCTGACGAGAAATTTCTGCAATTTTAGTTTCTAATTCTCTCATTGAACGATTTTCCGCATTTATCTGTGCAATCATCTTCGCACTATTAAATACATTTTCTCCCAAGCTTTTTTGACCTGCAGGTTTTTGACTGTCTTGACACGCTGCAACAGTAATATCTTGTTCAAACTGCTTGAAGAATTCATTAACCTCATTTTCTGTATTTGCACGTACAGTTTCACGCAACTCTGCCAACCCCTGTTCCGTATCTGGAATTTCAATCAAAGAAGCAATTTTTGTATCGGTTGGCAAGCAAGACATATCTGTCCCACAAACCCTACCTAACTGTTCACTGAAATAATTTAAACAACCTTGTAACATCTGATAATCCATCTGCAAAAGTGCGGCTTGAACAATTATCTCAAACTGAGTTTCATTCTTACAAGAAGGGAACATAGATTGAGGACATAATTCTGCTATTTCACTTGCATTTTTACCAACACATTCTGGCGCTGTAAAGTTTTCCCCACACCTATCACGTAAACATTGATCTATATCATTTTGACAAAACTGCGTCCGTAAATATCCCAACTTATCGTTAATAACTGTTTTTATACCAGGTATCATTTCTTCACATTCATCAATAACGGGGCAAATACCTGCCGCAACATTAACGTCTGTTAAACAAGCTGAATTTGTTTCTGTTGAACAACTATCTTCCAAACAAACCTGTATTCTTGCCAAACATGTTCCACGAGCGTTTCTATCAGCATATTTAGCCGCTTCTTCTAAGATACTTTTTGATTCAGCCTCCCAATCTTGTAAAACGTATTCACGAACCGCCATACACTGATCTAAAACATTTTCACATGCGTTCGCACGACGAGACAATAAATCAGCATCCAAACAATTTTCAAAATTTACACCACAACCTCCCTTATCTGCAATACATGCACGATAGGCAAGCAAGCATTCACCTTGATTATACTTATTTGTAGTATCTAACATAGCCAAACGAGCCTGACGAACCGCAGCCTCTGCCGTTCTTTTATTAGATTCCGCAATTGATTTCTGGTCATTTAAATAAGATTCAAAAGACTTACAATCTTGAACAATTTGACGTGCATAAAGCATTTCTTCCATTTCAGCGCTACTACCGCAAGCCTCTAACTTAGAAGAACAAAATTCTGCCGCCATAGCATACAAGTTATCACCAATATCCTCATCCATTCCAAGACTTTCTTCTTCCTCGGTACCAGAATTTATCCAATCTGCAAAACTAATACCTGATGCCCGTGAACTTTTTTTAGCTTCTTCACTTTCACCAAAAACTAACTTTGCCTGCGCGCCCAGCTGTTCACGTTCTACACCTTCGGTATAAAGCAAGTCCGCTTCTTCTTGAAGCTTTTGTATTTCTTGAATCAAAGATTTTGATTGATTTATATTTGAAGAACACGCACAACGACTTCCTTCCGATTCATCTAACAAACAAAACTCATCCATACACGCCCTATACGCATCCCTACAAGATTCCGTTGAAACCGCGGACGTTTTCTCCTCTACTTTTTCATCGACCACAGCAGACGAACTACTATTATCATTTCCACCACCAGAAGGCTGAGTCGAAACTGTCGGAGCCGCACTATTTCCTGTAGTAGGTTGTATATTAACCGTCATATTTGGTGCCCTTGCCCCAGCCTGCGACATTCTTGTAACACCAACGCGAACACTAGATGTACTTCTGTCCGCCCCAAAGGCAAGCCCAGGAACCAATAATAACAACGAAAATAATAGCTTAAAATTCATTTTCCCCACCTACATATAATATACTCAATTTTATCAAATGAAGCGCCTTGGTGCAAGAAGATAAAAACAACTTGCTTTTTTTATTAAAAAATATAACATATATACGGAAAAATTTAAGTAAATCCAGAGGATAAATATGGCAAAAGACGATGTTATTGTTTTTAGCGGAACAGTAGAAGACAAATTACCAAACACAATGTTTCGCGTAAAATTAGAAAACGGTCATGAAATTATTGCAACCGTATGTGGAAAGATGCGCAAAGCACGCATATGGGTTAACGTTGGCGAAAAAGTAAAAGTAGAAATGACACCTTATGATTTAGACAAAGGACGTATAACATTCGTAGAAAGAACACGTCCACAAGGTGACCAAACTCAACAAAATTAAAAACGCGTTTTAAACGCGTTTTTTTATTAAAACATTAAATACCTCTTTCCTTAAAAACACATTTTTGATATTATATATAAGAATATATAATGAAAAAAATTGTATATATTTTGCTGCTTTATTTTGTCGGCATATTTTATGCCGAGGCTGCTGTTCGTGACAATTCTACAATAAACAGAACACAAACAAACGCGGTAGATACAGGAAATTCTGTTATAAGTAGAAGCGGCACAAATCAGCAAACAACATTATCACCAAGAACAACTACAACAACAAGCACAACGACGTCACGCAACAGTGGAAATACAATATCCAGAACAGGAAATACCAGAACAACAATCCAACAATCTACACCGGCAAGAAGCGCGGTCAACAATTCCAGAGCCACAAATCAAACGGTTTCTACCGCCAGAAGCGCAGCAAACAACTCAGTTATAAGAACAAACACAGTTGCCAGAAGTGCAACAACAGCTCGTTCTGCAATATCGCCAAGCAGAGCTGCGACAACGACAAACACTTTTGGGACCGGATATAATTCATGTCGTGATGCGTACTTTACTTGCATGGATCAATTCTGCGCAACGACAAACGATTCCTACAGAAGATGTGTATGTTCTTCTAAACTTACAACCATACAAGAACGCGAACGCGCTTTATCACAGGCATCTGGGCAATTACAAGATTTTAAAAACCTAAATATAGAAGCAATAAACAAAACTGCAAAAGAAGTACAAGCAATGTTAACAGCCAGCGAAGGCGAACAAGCTATAAAAGAAGACACTTCTTCATCGGCAACTACTCTTGCAGGTATAAGCGACGTCCTTTCTTCTGCAAAATCAAAATCACTATCCACACTTGGCACACTTGATATAGCAGGAGATATAAACCAGATATGGGCAACGACGGACTTAACGTCTGGTCAAAACATCGCAAACCTAACAGGAGAAACGCTATACAATGCTGTTCACGCACAATGTGTTGAACTGGTAAAAAGCAGTTGTAATTCAACAGCGACTTTAAACATGGTTGTATCCGCATACGGTATGTACATAGAAAATGATTGTACAATCGTATTAAATTCTTTGGATAAAAAATTACAACAGGCGAATACGACAATTCGTGAAACAGAACATGAAATGAACACAGCCAGATTAGAAAATTACAATGCGCACAACTCAACTTCTATAAACGAATGCATTGCCCAAGTGCGTAAAGACATTACAGCAGACACGGCCTGTGGGGAAAACTATGTTCACTGTCTTGATATAACAGGCAAATACCTAAACCGCGATACGGGCGAACCTATTTACTCTCAAAAATTCTACGAACTTGGAAACATGACTTCATTAGCGGGTGATGTATTAACAAATCCAATAAACTCTTTATTATTAGCAGAATTAAACAGAAAGCGTTCATATGCGGAACGCGGTTTAGAAACTTGCCAAGACATAGCCGATGAAGTATGGGATGAATTTTTACGTCAAGCAATTGTAGAAATATATCAAGGTCAACAAGCAAAAATTCGTGATGTAAAGACCGAATGCTTAGAAGTAGTAAATAACTGTTATGACGAGCAAAGCGAATCATTAAAAGACTTTAGCAATGTAAAGGAAGAATTATTGTTAGGCTCTCGCTTAGAATTATCAGAAGAACTATGCAAAGAAAAATTATATACGTGTAGTAACCTTTACGGAGATCCAGACACAGGCGGTCTACAATTATTAGTAAACGCTATGCGTGAATTAACAAACCAGAAAATCGAAAAAGAATGCAAATCTTTACTTGAAGAATTTGCAAAAGATATGTGCACTGTTCCAAGCAACGACAGTCTGCACGCCTATCCGTACGCTTGCCGTGTTTATGCTCCTGGAGACCAAATTTATGCATCTAAGTGGTATTGCAATCAAATACAAAACTCTAACAATTCAGCAGATACAGACACAGGCTCTCAATCAAATTATTATTGTCCTGACCTTCGTGTATACGAAAGATGTAAAGAAGGGTATTATCTTGCACGAAGAAACGATATGGGAACTTGGGAATACAACAATGATACAAGCACACCTGGTAACAGATGTTTAGAATGCCCAATGAACGCTACCTGCGCTGGCGGCATAACTGAACCTGTATGGGGAGATGGCGCAGACACTTCATTTGATACAGACTGTGGTTCTGATTATGCGGGCAGCCTATATCAAAAAATGGTAAGATACGCATCACAGGTATGCGTAAGACCATCAACATCAGACAAGATATCGTCTAATGAAGCGAGCTTGCCAACAACGGTTTTACAAGATGTTAATAGTGTTATGGACTCTATAAAAATAGACATGTCAAAATCATTATCATCAGAATGTGACAGACTTGGTGGTATATGGGTTGATACGAAATGGGAAGACACAGATTCAAGTGGTACCCACGATAAAAATGATAATAAATTATTTAAAGCATTTTATGATGAAACGGGTGCAAACAAAAGCTGGGGATATTGCGCAGACAAAGAAAGCATATCAACCTTATCAAATAATTAATGCATCCTTGCTCATAAATATAAAATTTGATAAAATGAAATAATTAAGAAGAGATAAAGATGAAAAAAACATTATCATTTTCTGTTATAAGCCTTTTAACAATTGGGACTGCGTTTGGCGCAACACCTTGGTGGCAACAGCCAACAGTTTGCAGACTTGACCCAACAAGTTGTTATTCAAACATGGGAATAGGTTATGACCGCGAGTTATGGGATGCCACCAGCGAGTGTTGGGGCATGAAAATGATATGTCCAGAAGCTTTAAAACAATCTGACGGTCAACCTACACCAATTGGGAAAACGGACATTGCAAAAGGAACATCTATAAATCAAGACTTTGACACAAATGTATTAAACGGCGATTGTTTCGGGGCAAGAAAAACAACATCAAATGGCACAATGGCATCTGTTAACGGTGAATATGTAAAAGTTTGGTGCAATGGAATTCTTGATAATGCAGATGAATTTTTACCGAACGGAGAAATAACATTTGGACAGCAACCAACCTGCTCTGACTTAGCAGAATATGGTTATGTAGCCGTTGTAAACAATCGTTGTTACGGTAAATACTATGACCCATCGGAATATTACATTGAATGTGAGGGGAACAGTTTAACTCCAAGCAGAATAGTATTACTTAACGGTGCATATGATTATAATACAGGTTCTGACAGTTCTATTAGCGATAAAAATTCTGCAAATAAATTGTTTGATAAAATGGAATCAACATCAGAAACACAACGCGAAAAATATTTTAAGCAAAAATAAAAATCTCCCATTATGGGAGATTTTTATTTAAAAGTTATATCTAAACTTTAACATTCCAGTTTGCGCTGAATAATCTTTTCTTACTTGAATTTCATAATTCAAAGAAATATCAAATTCCTTATAGTTTAAAGATAAAGCGACACCAACTTCACCGCCCATTTTATCCAAACTATCGCCTTTAACAACGTAACTATTGCCTCCTGGCATAATTACATCAGCAGTTGGCGAATCGGACAAAACATCATAAACTGCATTCACATAAACATCTGGCTTCAAAGACAAATTAGAATTTATATTCATCGAGACTGAATATTTAACCCCAGCAACCGCCGTTAGAAAGTTGCTATTTTCTGCTTTTATATCAGCAAGTCCGTTATTATATTCATCCTGCATTAAATATAAATACCTGATTCCTGCATTAGGAGTAAGTCCCATATCAAAATCATACCCTGCAAATAACTGACCACCAAAAGCATTTGTTTTATATTCAGATTCAACATCTATTCCAAAAGCATTTGTCTTTTCAGAATAATCCGACAACATATAATTTAACAAAGTGTTAATATACCATTTATTAGGTTTATATTTAGCATATAAAAACACGCTGTTACTTTTGACATCTATTTCATGTGCATCTGTTTTAATATCAGAAGATTCATTTGCATAACCTATCCCCAAAGTATAACGATTTTTTATTTTTGCATCTATACCTGCAATTATTCCATTAGAATCCCCATTAAAAGCACCAGATAAATCCACTTTATTAAAAGTACCCTGCGCCCAAACACCGTAATCAGAAATATAATTTTTAGATTTTTCTGCGCCCAGCTTCAAACCTCCAGCCATACGATCGGAAACTGCCGACATAATCTGATTCTGCATAGACGTGGACAGTGATTGAGCTAATGGTTTAGCATCATATTCTAGTTTTGCCGTTTCTGTTTCAACATAGTTTAAATTCCCGTTTTCTATCGCTTCTTGTGCATTAAGCGACGCTATCCCCATTAGAAAACTATTACTATTTGCCAACCCAGACAACGTACCAGCTGCCAAATAAGATATATTATTTGCCTTTGCTATATCTTCAACAGAAATTGTTTTTACAATCACACCCGAGTCAGTTGCAGTAACCGTATATAAATTTTCATTATAAACAAGTTTCATATTTCCTATATTATTATCAAACATAGAATAATTACCGACAGTTCCTATACTTAGTGTCAAAGAACTGTTTTCTCCTGCAACCAAATTTCCATGTAACTTTCCATACGAACTAGAATTAATCAAAGAAGCATTAATATTTCCATTAATATTTAACGTTTCTTGTTCTATTACTGCTGTTCCAATATCTAACGTAGCACCTTCATTTAAATTCAAAACCCCTGTATCACCAGAAATTCCACCGTTTAAAGACGTAACGCCATCAACGAAAGTAATAGTACCTAAATTATGTATATCGTTTGCGCCACTTTTTGCGAAATTATTAGAAAACGTATTGTTTCCATAAAAACTTATTGAAGCACTTTCGGCATTAAATATTGCTCCACCATTTTCGCCTGACTTATTACCAGAAAAAACAGAATCTGATATTTTTTCAATTTGGTTATAGTTAGTAATTGCCCCACCCTGTTGCTGCTCACCGGTTACAGAAGTATTATTCGTAAAAAAGCTGTTAGATATTTCAGCTATCACACCAGAGCCACCATTCCATATTGCGCCACCATCACTGGACATATTTTTATTAAAATTAGTATTTTGTATACTACCTATATCACCTTGATTTCGTATTGCCCCACCAGCAGAAGATATATTACCAGAAAAACTTGCATCTGCTATACTTCCAATATTCCCACGTTTACCGGAATTTTCTGTACCATCATCGTTGTTTATAGCCCCACCAATTTGAGAAATATTATTTTGAAAGACCGTTCCATTTAAAGCGGTTATCTGCCCTTCATTATAAATTGCGCCTCCTGCATAACCCGCTCTATTTCCAAAAAATGTTTTATTATCTGCTAAATTAAAAGCCCCCGTATTATATACGGCACCACCATTTGCGTTACCACTTTCAGAAACAACAAAATTATTTGCAAAATGTCCATCTATAGTTACGGTACCCTCGTTATAAATCGCACCGCCCAGCGCATCCGTAGCATTTGTTGACACAGAATTAGAAACAAAGTTACCAGTCGAATTAATTGTAGCGGTTTTATCGCCAGAAACATTTACAGAAATAGCCCCACCTGTTGAAGCAGGCAACCCTTCTGCAGCAGTAGTTGCAACGACATTATTACCTTTAAAATGACCATTTATCATACCAATGGCTACGTTTGCCTCATTCCCACTATTTATATAAATAGCCCCGCCATTTGCAACAGCATCAGCAACCGCACTATTTAAAACAAAATCTCCGTTAATTGTACCAATTTCGGTAGTTGTACTGTTTTCACTGCCAGAAACCCCATCTAAATAAATAGCCCCACCGGCAGCAGTTGCCAGCGAATTTGTATTTTCATAATCCGACTTAACACCATCTGCTAAAATCGCGCTAACAGTATTCTTATTAAATTCACCAGTTATTTCTGAAATTTTACCACCAGAAAATCCAGCTATTGCACCACCATTTGCAGATATACTGCCCGCAACATTTGAAACCGCTTTAATAAAATTACCCGAAAAATCGGCTGTAATAGTTCCTATTGTACCTTGGTTATAAATAGCTCCTCCCTGTCCTACGACAGCCGTATCAAGGGGATTGTCAGCACTTTTAGAAATGTTAATACCATTGTTTTGTATACCAGTTTCTACGTTTATATCTGTATAATTAGAATCACTGGCAGGAACGGACAAAGCACCACCATTTTGAGAAGAATTTTCTGCCGGTGTCTGAACAGAATCACTCCATTGAACATCAGCCGCAGCTGCTAAATTTGAAAATGTCCCTAATACAGCGAACACAGGGAAAACGGAACATACTTTTTTAAAATTACCAGCCATAAAACATCTCCTTTTCAAAATTCAGACGAGTCCTTCCTTTAATACTTCATAAGGTAGCATAGTAAAAGAACGTTTCAATAAAAATATTAAAAAGCGGTACAAGAAAATAGTCTTTAGAGGCGCAAAAAATTATTTGCAAAATGAATATAATAAATATATAATACACGACACTTGGGGCATAGTTTAACGGTAGAACTCCGGACTCTGACTCCACATATGCTACACACCAAAAAATCCCAGTTTTCCGCATAATACAGATTGAATCACGGGCAAAAAGGGCCGTTTAACATTTGTGCATATCACTGCATACAGGCTGGTTTAAGTTGGTTTGTATATAGTTTCCGTTTTACATATTTTTTACACGAGGATTTTTGGCATAAAAACACCGCCCGATTGGGCGGTGGTGTTATTTTGTGTTTTCTATGGTTTCGGCAATAACTTGTTTTAGTGCATTGACATTACGACTGCCCAATCCAGATTTTGTTTTGTTTGCGGCATCTTGGATTTGTGCAATACCAGCATTCAATTTGTCTGCTTTGGATTGTGTCGCAGATAATTCAGTTTGCAATCTGCGTGATTCCATCTTTTGCATTGTATTGCGAATCAATTCACTCAAAAACGCTTTTTCTTCATCGGATACTTTGGACAAGTCAATAAAGGTTGCACTCGTAAAACCACGATCT
>CASEZC010000030.1 GCA_949292385.1 uncultured Pseudomonadota bacterium | reverse complement strand
CGTGGCAGAGTGGTTGAATGCGCGCGACTCGAAATCGTGTATACAGGCAACTGTATCAAGGGTTCAAATCCCTTCGTCTCCGCCAGAATTCAAAAAGCATAAAAATCATCAAATGAAAACATTTAACGAACAAGTTTACGATATTGTTGCAAAAATTCCAGCTGGTCGCGTTGCTACGTTTGGACAAATAGCGGCTATGATTGGACGACCACGCATGGCACGTTTTGTTGGTTATGCATCAAACAACAAAAACAGTTGGCACTTGCCATGGCATCGCGTTGTATTCAAAGACGGCAGTTTATGCAATGGATTTTTTGACGAACAATATAAGCAATTAAAGGTAGAAGGTGTTAAGTTCGATAAAGACAAAAAAGTAAAAATGCAACAGTTTCAGTGGGATCCAGACCGAGACGGTGTTCCAATGGATATAAAAGATTTTCCATTAGTTTTTTAAAATAATAAAGGCGGATATTCCGCCTTTATTATTTATCTTTTGATAATTTATCGTATATATCATCAGCTTTTAAATGTTTAAACGTCAAGAACCAAGCCTTTACATCCAAATCTTTATTTTTGTTTTTAATGCGTTCGTTCATACTTTCTGTTGTAGTTGGAGCAGGTACAACAACATCATCACCCGGTTTCCAGTCGGCAGGCGTAGAAACTTGAAATTTATCTGTCGTTTGTAACGCAATAAGAACCCTTTTTATTTCTTCAAAATTTCTGCCTGTTGTAAGTGGATAATAAAGAATAGTTCTTATTATGCCTTTTGGATCAATTATAAACACAGCGCGCACAGTTTTTCCGTCTGATGCATTATGGTGTATCATGCCATATTTTTTGGCTATCTCCATATTCATGTCATCAATTATAGGGAAAGTTATTTTTAAATTCTTCCAACCATTGTATTCTATTTCTTTTATTGCATCTATCCACGCCAAATGCCCAGTAAGAGTCCCTACAGACAACCCTATAATATCTGTATTTAGATTTAAAAATTCTGGCAACATGGCTTGAAAAGTCATAAATTCCGTGGTGCATACTGGGGTAAAATCAGCAGGGTGCGAAAATAATATAACCCATTTACCCTTATAATCTGATGGAAAATTTACTTTACCATTCGTGGTATTTGCTATAAATTCTGGTGCTTTATCCCCAATAAGCGGAATTTTTGGTCCACTTTCATTATCTATGTTTAACATATGATTATGGCAATCATGCATATCAATCTCCTTTTGTTACAAAGGTATTATCGGTCAGTTAAAGATATTTTTTAACAGGTAAGCATTCTTAAATGTTATTGATAATAAAAAAACTTTACTCTTGATAAAATGTGCTAAGATATAAATAATATGAAAACGAAAAAAATAAGGAAGAAAAGATGAAGCGCTCAGATATTGTAAGAACTATACAGGTTCAGTTTAAACATATGCGTTCAACAGACGCGGCTGCGATACTTGACACGATTTCTGACCAAATGATTGAAAGCATCGCAGACGGCAACAGAATTGAAATTCGTGGTTTTGGAACTTTTCAGCCACGTGCGCGCGCAACTAAAATAGGGTACAATCCATGCACTGGTCAGCCTATGCATCTGGATGCCAGTACCACAATTTTGTTTAAACCAAGCAGAGAATTAACAAAGCAAATGAACGAGTAAAAAATGTTATTTGGTAAAAAATCAGGTATAAAGAATCATAATCGTGAACGCTATGATCGCGTTCGTAGATTGATGTGGATTAAATGCGAGGCTTGTGGCCGATTAGTTTATTACAAAGATTATAAAACGAATCATTACATATGTCCACGTTGCGGTCGTGCCTTCATTATGACGCCAAAGCAACGTTTTGATTTGTTGTTTGATAATAATGAATGGGTAAAAATAAAATTACCAGTTGTCTCGGACGACCCACTTAATTTTGTAGATAGAATGCCTTACAAAGAAAGATTGGAAGATGCACGTGCAGAAACTGGCTATAACGACGCGATTACAACTGCAGACGGCACCATTAACGGTATTCCTACAACGATATGCGTTTTAAACGGCGATTTTATGTTGGGTTCAATGGGACGTGCAGCCGGTGACGGCATAGTTGCCAGTATGGAACACGCAGCTGAATTAAAACAACCGTTCATAATGGTAACATGCAGCGGTGGTGCACGTATGCAGGAAAACATTTTGTCGTTGATGCAGATGGCCAGAACAACGGTTGCTGTAAATAAATTACACAAACAGGGGATACCTTATATAGTACTGCTTACAGATCCAACGTTTGGAGGTGTAACCGCCTCGTTTGCTATGTTGGGTGATATTCATATCGCTGAAAAAGGCGCCAGAATAGGATTTGCTGGTCGTCGTGTAATTGAACAAAATATTCGTGAAAAACTGCCTTCAAACTTCCAAACCGCAGAATACTTATACGAACACGGTATGGTAGATATGGTTGTTCCACGTGATGAATTAAGAGAAAAAATTGGGAAAATTTTGGCGGTATTAACAAAGCAAAAGAAAGAACCTAAAAATATAAACGTTTCTACTCCATTAAGCGACAATAAGAAAGTTCGTGGTATGGGCGAAACAGAAGCTTACGATAAGGTATTATTAGCAAGAAATGAAAACCGTCCACATTTCTTAGACTATATCAATGGAATTGTTGACGATTGGACATATCTTGCTGGAGATAGATTGTTTGGCGAAGACCCAGCAATGTGTGGAGGACTTGGTTTCTGGCGTGGTATACCTGCTGTTATAATTGGTCAGGAAAAGGGGCGCACAATAGAAACACGTCAATTACACAGATTTGGTATGCCAAATCCAGAAGGCTATCGTAAAGCACAAAGATTGATGAGAATGGCAGAAAAATTCCAATTACCATTAATATCTTTGTTTGATACTGCGGGGGCGTTTGCCGGCAGTGCTGCTGAAGAACGCGGTCAATCACAAGCTGTCGCATCTTCTATTGCAACGGGATTAGATATAAAAACACCATACGTTGCGGTAAACGTTGGCGAAGGCGGTAGTGGCGGTGCAATTGCAATCGGAACAGGGGATAGAGTATTAATGTTAGAAAACTCTATTTATTCTGTTATCGCACCTGAATCTTGTGCAAGTATTTTATGGAAAGATAACAAGTACAAATCAGTTGCTGCCCAAGCTATGAAGCTAACAGCAAAAGATATGGCGAACTTAAATGTTATCGACCAAATAATAGACGAACCTGCAGGGGGTGCACATACCGATTGGCAAACAACTATGGAGCTTTTGTCTACTGCAGTTGCCGAACACATTCAAGACCTGCAAAAAATGCCGGCTGAGGAAATGAATAAACGTCGTGCCGAAAAATTTATTGCTATGACACGTGATGTTGAAATATATCAGCCAGAGCACAGAACAGAAGAACATTAAAAAAATAATACCTCGCACAGCGCGGGGTATTTTTTTATAATTTTCAGGCTTGCATTTATTAAATGGTTTATATATAATGACTGACGCAACCACGACGGAGCGTTGGCAGAGTGGTAATGCAGCGGATTGCTAATCCGTGACCGTGTTATAGCGGTCCATAGGTTCGAGT
>CASEZC010000029.1 GCA_949292385.1 uncultured Pseudomonadota bacterium | reverse complement strand
GGCTCAATTGGATAGAGCATCTGACTACGGATCAGAAGGTTGAGGGTTCGAATCCTTCTGGGCGCGCCAGAAATTCAAACCGGCTTTATGCCGGTTTTATTTATCTCTTATACAAGATGAACAAATTTATATTTGCAAAGATTTTTTGTTTACAATACAATCTTGTTTGAGCTGACAGGGATGTTGGTTCGGGGCCGTAGAAAGCCTTAGTTTATCCGGTGTGATATCACGCCGTAATTCTGGTATTTCGGTGCAAATTACACCGTTATATCCCCGACTTTATCGGTCGGGGAGCTGTTGGTTATAAAAAAGGTTTTACCGAAAACCACAGGAATCGTTGATAAACTGATTTTTCTAACTCCCCGACCACCAAAACTGTTTGGTGGTTATTTTTTACAACAAAAAAAACGGGGATAAAAAATGAAAAAATTACCATATTTTTTTGCAATATTACTTATAACAACTAATTCTTATGCAAAATTTTATTCAAATGGTGCAAAAGAATGTTATATAGATACCTCTGGAATAAATACTTTCTGGTTTTGCGGGAACCAATCAACATCTTGTGCTGGCAAAGGAATGCGCAAATACATGAAAAGACATTGGTATTATCATGGTGAAAGTTTTTATAAAGATGGCACGACATATTGGTGTTGTAATGGTACGCAAAGCAACTCTGGAAGATTTGTAGAGGGCGCTGCATGGGAAAAATCAGAAATTGTTACAAAACAATTGGAAAACGGTACTTGTAATTATGAAAAGAAAACCAATGTATGTGGTGAAGTAAGCGGCGATTGCACCGTACCCGACCAATGTAATAAAGGTAGTATTATGCGTAACAATGAATGTGTAGTTTTATGTAGCGGAGCATATGCTTTTGAAAATGATGTTTCTAACGAATGTATCCCATGCGAAACAACGCAATACCAAGGCATATCTTCTAGCGGAGTATGTACAAGATGTGATCCGGGGACACAATTCTTTGATAAAACAAGTAAAAAATGTATTGAAAAAAATTCTTTAGAAACTTATTCCAAGACGGTTATGAAGAAATGTTTTGCCTGCCCGAATACAGATGTTTTTAAAACTTGTATAAAAATTTTTAATTTGCCAGAGAACCAACAAAAAAATGATATAGAAACTTATAATAACATCATAAAAGAGTGTTTAATTAAAACAGAAAATTAAAAAATTGATAAAATACAACTCCTTTATTAAAATACTCTCATGGCTTCAAGTAAAGATTTTATGGATTTCGTTTACGACCAAGTCGTAATCGCATCCAGTGACATTACATATCGCAAAATGTTTGGTGACTATATGCTGTTTTGTGATGGGCGCCCTGTTCTTCTGATTTGCGATGATACGGTTTATGTAAAACAACTGCCAGAAACACTGTCTGTATTTAACAAACATAATGTTATTCCAGAACTAGGAACACCATTTAAAGGCGCAAGACCGCACTATATTCTGGATATAGAAAATATTGATTTATCCGTAGAAATGGTACAATTGTTGGCACGAATATTGCCTATACCTAAAAAGAAAAAACGAAAAAATGAATAATAAAATAACACAAGCAGATATAGAAAATTTGCCGGGCACGAAATTCCAGCACGATGTATGGCGTGCTTTGTTAAAAATCCCCTGCGGCGAAACCAGAACATATGCACAAATTGCAAAAATGTCTGGCCATCCAAATGCTGTTCGCGCAGTTGCAAATGCAATTGGAAAAAATCCTTTACCAGTAATAATTCCTTGTCATCGGGTTATTCGCAGTGACGGTAAAATCGGAGGTTATTCCGCAGAAGGCGGAATCATAAAAAAGAAAGAGCTTCTGATAAAAGAAAAAGCGATACTTTGAACTATCGCTTTTTATTAACGAACTTTTTTATTTGCGTTAATCGCAGACAAAACGCATCCAATACCATATTGGAAAGGGTTAAAAGAATCACCGAATACTGGTGTTACTTCGAATTTTGCAATTCTATCTTGTTCTTTCTTAATTACACAGCTGTCTGTGCAAACGCATTGTCCATTTTTAGTACTAGGACAGTTTTTACAAATAGACATATTGAATCCTTTTTTATAATTCTAAGGAAGAAAATAGCACATAAAATGCATTTGTCAATAATTTTTATAAAAAGATTAAATCATCTCGTAAAATAAAAAGGCACCGAAGTGCCTTTTTATTTTATTCCAATGGACAATTCTCTGTATACAAATATGTTCCAATAGTATCCTTGTATCTGGTATTTGCCGTTGCGTACATCAAACAATTACCTTTATTATCACCAAGCACACAAATATTAAATGATACACTCAAAGCAACATAATCAGATGGACAAGAACTTGCCTCTGTAATAATTACGGGCGATTCAAAAGTTATAGCAGAACCATAAGGACATTCCGTAATAGGTTCTTCTGCATAAGAGGTGCTTGATATTAATAAAAAGCAAAATATACAAAAAATTTTTTTCATTTTATCACCCAGTTCGTTTTAAAATTGAAAAATACTTGCTCTAAATGTTGAATACGTTGCTAAATCGTATGCGCACTGTGCTGCACAATAGTAAGCACAATAACCAGACGAATAAGTGTCATGAGAAAATACGTATTTTGAAGAAACTGTCGGGTAAACCATTTTACACCAACAATATTGATTTTCTGACTCGGTTTCAGATATATTTATCGTTTCTGCAGTAGTTCCTCTTGTATTACCATTGGAAGAAGAACAAAAACCAACGCCCTTAACAACCATATCTGTAACGCCACTTCCAGAACAAGTTGCATGCCAATCATAATAACCGTCTGTTGATAAAGTTCTCTTGCAAGATGTAGGATTTGTTAACATACAACGCGTTACAGCAAAAGCTTCGCCAACAAAACAACAAACAATCAAAAAAAGAAATATTTTTAACTTACACAAAACTCCCACCTTTTTTAATAAAAAATGATGTTATTTATATAATAACCTTTATAAATCCGAGCCGTAGAATCGTTGGCAAAAAAGGTCACATAACACCAATTCATACAATTATAAGAACAATTATCTAAACCACTTTTATTGGATACCCACTCAGTAACAAATGGGCTTACTATTTTACACCAACATGTAGAATTACCAGAACCAGAAGAGCTCGTTCTCATCCCAATAACTTCACTACCAGATGGCGGCAAACCACATGCAGAGACTATAGTAAAAGGTATCTCTACCCCTTCTGAGGACCTCAAAATATTAGTATACATATTTTGCCCGCTTAAGTCCAAGCTTACAGAATATTTTGGGCTTGACCACCGCCTTATATCCGGACCACATGCAGTTGTAGCGTTTGCTGAATTTAAATATAACAAGCATGCTGCCAGAGCAAAAATTTTTGAAAGTTTCATTTTTTCTTCCTTTATCACATGCGAAAAAAAATAATATGTGACTTCCCTTCACTTACTTAGAAGTTTAATAAATTTTTAACTTCTATGTCAATAACTAAACTAAATAATTTACTATAACTGTATAAACCAATCAGGATTCTTTGATAATCGCTCTATTCCTGCATCTATCGCTTTCCTGTATTCTAAAAATCTTGCCTTATCCTCTTTACCAAGATTGCTTATAGCTGGCAACTTTACAGTCATAGGATTTACATGCTTGCCATCTTTTATTATTTCATAATGTAAATGCGGTCCAGTTGACAACCCTGTTGAACCTACATACCCAATAGTTTGCCCTTGTTTTACCGTTGTCCCAACAACAACGCCCTTGGCAAACCTTGACATATGTGCATATAACGTTTCATAGGAACCATTGTGTCTAATTTTTACATAATTTCCATGCCCCCTGTTATAACTGCGCGCCACAACACGACCAGCACCAGCAGCAGGAATTGGAGTCCCAGTCGAAGCACGGAAATCTACACCTTTGTGTGCACGAGTATACCCCAAAACAGGATGCTTTCTGCTGTTTGAAAAACTACTGGTTACCTTGGCATTATTTATCGGTGTACGCTTTAAAGACTTTATCGCACCATTACCGTTTTCATCGTAATAGCCAGACTTACCGTCCGCTTTCTTGAAACGATACATTTTTACATTTCCACGAAGTGCTTCAAACTCCACCGCCAAAACGCGGCCATTATCTATTTTTTCACCGTTAGAAAAATTTTCTTCGTATAATACAGAGAACTTCTGGCCTGCACGAACATCTCGTTCAAAGTCCATTTCAAACGCCAACAAATCATAAACTTCTGCTAATATTCCAGCAGGAATACCCGCACGCATACCAGCCAAATAAAAACTGTCTCCGTCTAGTATTTCGCCCGCCTTATATACAGCACGTGTATCACGTTCAACATCTACTGTTTTGCACTGCCATTCACCAGTTTCAGTACAAGTTAGCTCTATCTGGCGCCAAGGCGATGGTATTACAACAATTTTTGAAACAGGTGCCGTTTCGTCCGCCCTTACAAATTCCAATTTATCACTGTCTGCACGCAAGCTTGTTATATCCGCATCAGACTTTAACACCTTTGCAATCTGCAAAACATCGCTGTTAGTAAATCCTTGATCTATCAAAAGCTTTGACAATGTATCGCCCGATTCCACAATTACCAAAGACTTAAATTCTGAATTATTATCAATAACATCACTTGAAACATGACGATATACAACCAACACTACAGCTATTAATGCCAACAGCCCTGCCAGCCCTAAAACTGCGTGAACGACTTTATTTGAAGTCATAATATCTTTTGCTTTTTTCATAAGCCCGATTATAATGGCTTTATGGAAATAAATCAAGCTTTTGAAATCTTAAAACAGGCAGGTGGCATTCGTGCCGCACGTGTAATCACTGAAAATACAAAAAAAATTTCTAAAATAAAATTGTTCTTTATCGTCAGAAAATTACGTAAAGGTGTCCCTGTTGCAAAGATAATTCATCAAAAATGGTTCTATGGTTTAAAATTTTATACGAATAAATATACCCTGGACCCAAGACCAGACACAGAAACGCTGGTTTCAGCCGTAATATCCGACTGCATAGGCAATCAAAAATATAAGATATTAGACCTTGGAACCGGAACTGGGTGTATCATATCCGCACTGGTAAAAAACATTTATAACGCCCAGGGTGTGGGAATAGACAAATCTTTAGGCGCAGTTTTAGTTGCAAGAAAAAACATAAAAAACTTAAACTTGTCTAAAAATATAAAAATATTAAAAGGCAACTTCTGCAAGCGTACAAAATTAAAAAGCAAGTTCGATATTATAGTTTCTAATCCGCCATATATAGCAGAAAATGACTCTAGGGTTGACGATGGCGCAAAACACGATCCTAAGTTAGCTTTGTATGCAAAAGACAACGGGCTGGCAGCATATAAAACTATCGCAAAAAACGCGAAAAACTGGATAGAAAACAATGGAAAAATATACCTAGAAATAGGTGAAGGACAACAAGATGCTGTTAAAAGCATATTTGAACATAATGGTTGGAGTTTTATCCGCGCTGAAAAAGACCTGTCCGGAATAACAAGGGTGCTTGTTTTTTATTCACACTCATGACAATGACATTTATGCGATTCTTCACCGCAACAACAGCCACTATCACAGCAACAATTATGTGAAACAAAATAAGGATTTTGTTTCTTTAATATATCTATCGTTGAATCTATACCATGCCCATGAACGACATACGTTTCATTTGGTAAATTCATATTATAGATTTTTGATATAGATTTTTTTAATTCTTTTGGATTGCCTCCTGGTAAATCATATCGTCCAAAACTGTCGCGAAACAATGTATCGCCAGTTAATAAAATGCCATAGTCTGGGAAATAAAAAGATACCCCACCTGCAGAATGTCCAGGTGTTTCTATTACCTGCATATCTATACCAGGTAATATAGTTAATATGCCTTCACTCAAATCTTCTGGCTTTTTATAATCAGAATTAATACGCGGCATTTCGAAATATTCCAACAAAGGATTACCCCACATTATTAAATCTTCATCTTTATGATTTAAATACCATGGAATATCGTATTTTGCGGCTAAATCCGGTGCGGCAGATATATGATCGCTGTGGCCATGCGTAGAGAATACGGCCTTTAGATTAAGATTTCTTTCAGACAAAAGCTTTTCCCAATCCTGTGCACGTCCCCATGCATCAAAAATGACCGCGTCTGAACCAACAGAAACTAATACAGAATTAGTATTCTGTGGGTTCATATGCAACACTTCGAACTTTGGTTCTTTATTTTCCATTCTTAGAAACCTTTTTAACTGTTTTCTTTGTTGCAGACTTCTTTGCCTGTTTCCCTAAAACAATTTCTTTTATTTCTTCACCAGTCAAGGTTTCACGCGCCAATAATTCTTCGGCCAGTTTGCGAACAGTTTCTTTGTTCTTGGATAATAATTTTGTTGCGTTTGTATGTGCCGCATCCAACCAGGCCTTTACTTCGTTATCAACTATTTCAGCAGTCTTTTCAGACGCGTCTTCCAGCGCAGTACGATTACCTAAGCTGTTAACCTGATTTATTGCAGCCAAACCAACCTTAGATGACAAACCCGCTGTTGTTATAGAATAACGCGCCAAACGAGTCGCCATGGCAATATCGCTTTCGGCACCTGTCGTTATTTTATCTGGTCCAAAGAAAGTTTCTTCGGCTGCACGACCTGCCAAATAAATCGCCAAATTCGCTTTAACTTCCGCAATTGTCATAGAAACTTTATCATCTATTGGCAAGTGCTGAACCATACCAAGTGCACGACCACGAGGTATAATAGTTGCCTTGTGTATAGGGTCTGTTATATCTGCATACATTATACTTAAGAAAGCATGACCCGCTTCGTGATACGCAGTAAGCTTTATATCTTCTGGGCGCATCTTGCGTACTTTACGAGGCCCCATTAAAATTTTATCTCGGGCTTCTTCTACGTCTACTTGCGCAATTTCTTTACGACCACCACGGACTGCATGTAAGGCTGCTTCGTTTAACAAGTTCTCTAAATCTGCACCTGAAAAACCTGTCGTTCCACGTGCTAAATCTTGCAAATCAACGTCTGATGATATTTTTACTTTCTTGGAGTATAATTCTAATATCTCTCGACGCCCAGATAAATCCGGCAATTCTATATATACTTGTCTATCAAAGCGGCCCGGACGTAATAATGCAGGGTCTAACATATCAGGTCTGTTCGTAGCACCTATAACGATAATTCCTGTATCATTAGCAAAACCGTCCATTTCTATCAGCAATTGATTCAATGTCTGTTCTCGGTCTTGGTCATTATAAGAATGAGTACTGCGACGCTGACCAATTGCATCTATTTCGTCTATAAATAATATGCAAGGCGCGTTTCTTTTTGCCATTTCAAAGATTTCTTTTATCTTTGCAACACCAAGTCCAACAATTATACCGGAAAAATCACTGCCAGATGCCGCAAAGAAAGGAACATTTGCTTCACCAGCAATTGCACGTGCCAGTAATGTTTTACCAGTTCCAGGCTCACCAGAAAGCAATATACCACGAGGCACACGAGCACCGACTTCTTTAAACTTTTCCTTATTTTTCAAGAAATCAACAATTTCCATCAATTCTTGCTTTTCAGAATCTATACCTGCAACATCTTTAAATGTTGTTTTTGTTTTCCCTGTGGTTATCTTCGTAGGATTCTGTTGCGCCAAACTGCGACTGATTCCACCTGCCCCACCTTTTAAGCCACGGAAAATCCACCATATAAAGAACAATCCCATTAAAATAGGAACCCATGTACCAAGATAATCTACCCAACTTTTAGAATTATCTATTGATATAGTTGCTCCATTTTCTGAAAGCTTTGACAACAATTCTGGGTCATATGTTATGGTAGCCTTATATTTCGTGCCGTCACGCAAAGTGCCGTTCGCGTCATTACCACGAATTTCCATAGTCTGAATATCAGGTGCGCGACGTAATACATCAGAAAAAGAAAGTTCTACTGGTCTTGTCTGTGCAGCAAGCTGACCATTTGGCATAATTTGCGGAGAAACACCACCAATCACAAACGCCCTTATAACCATGGCAATAAACATTATACCAAATATCGCCAAGAATAATGACGCACCATCCCATTTATTATTTTTAATTTTATTTTTTAAGTTCATCTTTTTGCTTTTTTGGTTTTCCATGTCTTTTCCTAAAACTAGTTTTTGCACCTTCGGGAACGATTAATATTCTTTGCCCTAGACGACGAATTGTACAGTGACCCAACGTAATTTTACAGTCGGTCTTTAATTTATCTAGTGCATTCGACAGCGAATTCAAGCGTGGCTGGTATTCGTCCCCCCCGATACGTTGAATTAACGTTCCAAGAAACTTTAATCTAATATCGGGCGCTTGGTCAAATAGAAAAGAATCAGAAAATAAAGCTCGCCTTTCTTCAAGGACTTGTGCAATGGCTTCCTCCACTTTTTCGTCCATCGCGTCACGCGCACGACCAAGATTTTCAATCGCCAATAAAATTCGGTCGTCAGAAATACCCAGCTTATCATACAGCAAATGACGATTCTGACGAATGCGAACACGGGTATAATGCGGATCTTCGTTCATTTCATCCACGAAATACTTTATTCCATTATCTTCACAATATTTTTTTATCTCTTTGCGATATACCTTAAGTAAAGGTCTGACTATCTTTACGCCATTGCGCCAAGACTCTGTTCGCATAGCAGATAAGCCGTACAACCCGCTACCACGACCAAGATTCATCAAAAATGTTTCAATTTGGTCGTCTGCATGATGTGCAACCAATAAAGCGTCCACCCCATTATCAACACAATAATCCGTCATAAGTTTATAGCGCGCTTCCCTTGCTGCTGCCTCCAATCCATTAACAGGCTTATCACCGTTCCAGTAAAAAATCTGACACTGAATGCCAAGCTTTTCACACAATTGTTTTACATACTCTGTTTCTATATCTGCATTCTTTCGCAAACCGTGGTTTACATGCAAACATACAATATCTTTTCTTAGCTTGGCTAACCAGCATAATAAGCATACAGAATCAACCCCACCGCTTACGGCAACGGCAAGTTTTTTATCTGAATACCCTCTCATAAAATCTATAAAGTTTTGATTCATAATTTTTGTATTTTATGCTATAATTCGCAAAAATAAAGGAAAAAGAAATATGGCTCAAAAACTTAAATCTATCGCGGTATATTGCGGTCATCAGTATGGAACAGACCCTAAGTTCGCATTGGATGCAAAGAAAATCGGCGAACTTCTTGGACGTAATAAATTTAACATGGTTTTTGGTGGCGGTGATGTAGGACTTATGGGAACAGTTGCAACCGCCGCACTAGAAAACGGTGCGCACATAGTTGGCGTTTCTACACATAACGTTATAGAAAAACAAGAGCCCGTTCATGAAGGTGTAGACGTTGAAGTTGTTACTGGCGTTAACGAAAGAAAACAAAAAATGTACGAACTGTCAGACGGTTTTATCATTTTACCTGGCGGAATCGGTACTTTGAATGAATTAACAGACATTATGACTATGCAACAAATTGGAGAATCTAGAAAACCTCTATTCTTCCTAAATACTTCTAAATTCTGGGGACCGTTTGGACGTCTGTTTGTACATATGCAACACAGTGGTTTCATTGAAAATATGCATGATTACAACATTCATGTTGCAAACACACCAGAAGAATTAATAAAAATTATTATGGATTATTAAAATTCTATAATTTTATTACGGGAAGTATTTCCGCGAACTATCTTTATGCTGGTTTTAGGTATATCATAATACTTGGCCAGCATTTTTATTATCGCATCATTCGCTTGCCCGTCAGATGGCGCGGCAACAGTATGAACACGAACCGTACCATCTGCGTCAACGGTTATTTTGTTTTGACGAGCATGCGGAATAACACGAACTTTTATAATCATATTTCTGCAAGTACCTTTGCTAATTCTGGTTTCTTCGGACCACAAACTAAATGCAAATGAAAATGAAAAACAGACTGTTTTACAAAAGGTGCATCTGCACCAGCATTTGCAAGAATATTAAAGTTTTTACAGATTCCTATTTTTTCTGCGGTTTCTTTAAAGCATTTCCAAAAACCAGCTTGTTCTTCTGCGGACGCATTAGAAACAAAATCTAAAATATTTTCATACTCGCCCTTTGGAATTACTAAAACATGCTTCTCAAACAATGGGTTTATATCATAAAAACTTAGTGCATAATCGTTTTCTACGATTGCGTCACGCGGAATTTCATTTCTTACTATTTTCGCAAAAACGTTGTTTTTATCATACATTTAAAAACTCCTTTCGTTGATTTTTAGAATATTATACAGACAATAGAAAATCAAGCCTTGAAAAAGCTTTTTAAATAACTATATCTATGCCCAGAAGCATAATAAGGAGAATAAAATATGTTTAAACCCTTACATAATTATGTTCTGCTGGAACGTATCGAAGAAGAAAACAAAACAGCAGGTGGTATTATAATCCCTGATAATGCAAAAGAAAAACCTTCTCGTGGGCACGTTATTGCCGTTGGCGAAGGTGCTTTTGATGGCGATGACCGTATACCTATGACTGTTAAGGTCGGTGATGATGTTCTGTTTGCAAAATGGGCTTCTAGTGCCAATGAAGTAAAATTGAACGGAAAAGATTATGTATTAATAAAAGAAACCGATATTTTAGGAATTTTAGAATAATTAAAGGATTAAACTATGGCAAAAGAAATAGTTTTTGACACAGACAAGCTGGCTGCCGGTGTAGATAAACTGGCAAACGCGGTAAAAATTACTATGGGACCAAAGGGACGCACGGTTGTTATTGAAAAGTCCTATGGCGCACCAGTTGCTACAAAAGATGGTGTAACAGTTGCAAAAGCAGTGTCTTTAAAAGATCCGCAAGAAAACATTGGCGCGCGCATGGTTCAAGAAGTTGCTAAAAAAGCTGGTGATGATGCTGGCGACGGTACCACTACCGCAACAGTGCTGGCACAAAAGCTTGTTCGTGAAGGTAGACGCGTAATCGCTGCTGGTATGAACCCTATGGATATCAAGCGTGGTATTGATTTAGCAACTGCTGCGGTTGTTGCTGATATTGAAAAGCATGCTCGTCCAGTAAAAGACAGCGCGGAAATAGCACAAGTTGCAACAATATCCGCAAACAGCGACCATGATATAGGAGAAAAGATTGCTGGTGCTATGGAAAAAGTTGGAAAAGAAGGTGTCATAACTGTTGAAGAAGCAAAAGGTTTGGAAACAGAAATTGACGTTGTCGAAGGTATGCAGTTTGACCAAGGCTTTATGTCACCATACTTTGTAACAAACAGCGAAAAAATGCTGGCGGAACTTGATGGTGCACAAATTCTTGTTTCTGAAAAGAAAGTTACAGGTCTGCAGGCTTTATTACCTATATTGGAACCTATCGCACAATCAGGTCGTCCTTTATTGATAATTGCAGAAGATGTTGAATCAGAAGCTTTGGCAACATTAGTATTAAACAAATTACGTGGCGGATTAAAAGTATGCGCTGTAAAAGCCCCAGGCTTTGGCGACAGACGTAAAGAAATGTTAAAAGATATCGCTGCTGTTACCGGTGCAACTGTTATATCAGACGATATGGGTATGACATTTGAAAACATAACAGCAGATGTACTTGGAACTGCAAAAAAAGTAGTTGTAAGCAAAGATTCTACTCTGCTTGCCCAAGGTGGTGGCGATAAAAAGGCGATAGAAGCACGTGCAGATGAAATCCGTAAACTGTTATCTGTCAGCACAAGTGACTATGATAAAGAAAAATTATCAGAACGCCTTGCTAAGTTGGTTGGCGGCGTTGCAGTTATCAAAGTCGGCGGTATGACAGAAGTAGAAGTAAAAGAAAAGAAAGACCGCGTAGATGATGCTTTGGCTGCGACACGCGCTGCCGTTGCCGAAGGTATCGTTGCTGGTGGTGGTATCGCATTGGTACGCGCAGTAAATGCACTAGAAAATCTGTCTGGTGCAAACCAAGACCAAAATGTCGGTATTGACATAGTTCGTCGTACATTGGTTGCACCTTGCGCACAAATTGCTGAAAACGCGGGCGTATCTGGTGAAATCGTAGTTGGCAAAGTTATGGAATCGAAAGATTATAACTTTGGATATAACGCACAGACTGGCGAATATGTAGACATGATGAAAGCCGGCATTATTGACCCTGCAAAAGTTGTAAAAACAGCAATACAGGCAGCTGCAAGTACAGCGGGTGTATTATTAACAACAGGCGCGGTAATGTCTGAAATACCAGAAGAAAAACCTGCTGCACCAATAGCAGGCGGCATGCCGGGCATGATGTAAAAAAACACATAAAAAACAAAAAGCCTTAAGGAAAACTTAAGGCTTTTTTATGTTGCAAAAAAACATAAATATTTTTATCATCAAATAAAATATACTTGGCTCTTGGAGAGATGTATGAAAAAGATATTACTGTTAATATTTGGAATTTTTATTTTTGATACAAGTTTTAATTTCGCTTTTGCACGTTATAACTCCTGCGAAGAAATAAGAAAGTACTACCAAGGAATCTATCCGAACATGTCTATTTTTGAATTTAAAATATTGCCTGACGATAATTGCGCCGACAGAGAGTTTATAGTGGGTTCAGGCTATAATCCAATCTGTATTCCTTGGTGTAACTCTTGTAACGGACAAAAACCAGGATACACTCTACGAAATATTTCTTGTCAGCAAAAATCTGATGGGGATGTGGTATGTAATGACGTAAATCAAACTGTAGTTTATAGCGGAGGCACAACAAATCCTGCAAGCTCTGTAGGTACGACTTGGAACGTTAAAGCATGTGTAGAAGACCCAGATGCACCTTGTCCATCTGGTTACTATGGAACCTCTGGCAAAAACTGTTATTTATGCCCTGAGAATGCAACTTGCCCAGGCGGTAAAAATTCTACTTTTAATTGTAATAAAGGTTTTTATAAAAACAATTCTCAAAACGGGTGCACAAGCTGCCCTACAGGAACAACAACAGAAACTACTGGAGCAGGAAGCATAATAGATTGTACTGCAATGGAAGGTTATTATGGAAGGGGTGGTGGTGTAAAAAAATGTCCAGATAACTCTACCAGCAAAGCAGGTTCACTAAGTCTATGGGATTGTCATTGCTACCAAAACTTTTATGCCGATTTTTTATCTTCCAACCCAAAGTGTTTGAGTTGCGAAAATGGATATACGGATTCATCTGGCGCCACCGACATTTCTGCATGTAAATGTAAGGCAGGTTATTATAAAAGTGGAACAAAATGTCAACAATGCCCAAATTTCGATTCAATTAACACAGGGAAAGCTACATCACCAGCCGGTGCCACCAGTGTTTCACAATGCTATATAGCAAAAGACACATCTATAGAAGATACAACTGGATATTTTCATTTCTCTGGTAACTGTCAGTACAAACAATAAAAAACGCCTTTTAGGCGTTTTTTATCTTATTTTACTGTTTATTAAATTAGTATATTCTTTCAGTAAACGTTGTTTCGGAAAATCTGATTGGTTTGCATCAACACATGCTTGAATTATGTTTCCGCTTTTGTCACCAATAAGAAAACTTTTTATATCAGAATTTACATCTAAGTAAACATACATCGGATTATGTTCTTGATTTACTATACTTGCATCAAATTTTTGACCGTAACGTTTAGCTATTTTTTCACAAGCCTTTGTAATTGATGACGTTACCTTAAAAACCGGTAATGGAGTACAATTTGCTTTCTTTTCTATATCTTTAAAATACGTATTACTGCCAGGTATCAATGGATTAAAACCATTACGTTCATATAATGTTTTGGCTTTTTGCATAGATATTAAATCTATACGATTTGCAACAGTACTAGACACTTTTTCTGCATTACTTAACAAACGCGTTCCTATTCTCATTCGCATATATTCAGGAAGCACATATAAACGATTTATATAAAAAACCTTTTGTACACAAATTCCTTGTATAAAACCTACCATTTTTTATCGTCATATGCACCAAACGCATAATTAAATATTTTTTCAGACCACTGCAATCTGAATATAGCAAAAGCCTGAGCGTAATCACTTTCGTCTAAGACATAATTATAAACCGCTTTTTCTGAAAGTGCACGAATACGCAAAAAATCCTCCCATACACCAGGAGCAGATTGATTAAAAATAGGCAATATCTTTATTTCTCTCATATCAACATACTATATAATACCAAAACAACAGTTTGTCAATACACTCTTATATAAATATATTTAAAATAGCGCAATTTTTTATTAAAAACACCCTCTATAAACTCGGCAATATGTTTATGTATATTTAATAAACACAATATATACACAACAAAAACGACAAAAAACACAATAAAATAACAAATATTCAAAAAAATCTAAATAAGAATCTATCTGTTGGTTTGTTCTAAAAATAATTTTATACTTTTTTGACAAAAACACTTGACAAAATACTTGACAAATATTATTTTTAGAACATAATTACTATAAACAAACCAAAAGGCAGAGTTATGTTTAAAGAACTAAAAATGAAAATTGCTGCAAGACGTGTTGAAAGAAAAAAAGCACGTGAACAAGCCGCAAAGAAAGCGAACAAATCAAAAAAAGCATCTGAATCTTTCTGGACAAAGTTATGGAAAGTTATATGCAAACCTTTTAACGTTATTGGACGTTGGCTGAAAAATTTGTGGGCATGGGTACGCAGCATAGATTTAATAGGTCTTGTAAACATCACATTATTGTCTTCTATCATAGTACTTTTCTCTATGCTTATAATAGATGTTATCGGTTGCAACAAAAAGCCTGTTGTAATAATTGCCAAGAACGACATAGAAGCAGTCGTTAAACCTCAGATAACCGTATTTGAAAAGCCGGCTCCAATAAAGCCAAAAACAGAACCTGTTACTTTGCCTATCAAAAAAGACCCTGAAACACATAAATTCGTTAAAAAGCCTATAGTAAAAAACGTTTGTGGTGCAGAATGCAAAATCGTTCAACAGCAAACAGCACGAGTAAGAAACGTAATGTATGGAGATATCATAGTTGATAGTCGTGGTGCTGCATCTATGTTAAAATCTGGTGACACTGTTAAAGGAAATCTTTATCTACAAAATATGCGTAAATACATTCTGCCTTGCGATATGCGCATAGAAGGAAACTTGTTCTTACGCGATGTAAACATGTTACAATTTTGTGGAGATTTCACAGTAACAGGAAACATATACGTAAGTCCACGTTCTTCATTTGGTCCTATACCAAAAACAGCACGTCTAGGCGGACAAGTAATATTATAAAAATACAGTTTTCTCCCTTAAAAAGACCGTTAAAGCGGTCTTTTTTTATGGATTTTTATACCCATTTATGATATAATAAGTGCGTCCAAACGGAGGAAAAAGAAAAATGAATTTCGAAAAAATTTTAAGCGTTTTTGGTAAAAACCTTGGCTATACAATTGTATTAGCAATCGCGATTATATTCTTTGCATACTTTTCAGATGGCTTGATTCCTGGCATTATGACAGCGATCAGCGCCTTGGTTGCATACACGTGCGTTGTTATGTTATACAAAGAATTTAAAAATGAATTTGCGGCAAAAAAAACTGTTGCAGTTAAAGAAGCAGCTGTAAAAAAAGCTCCTGCAAAAAAGAAAGCCACAAAAAAGACATCAAAAAAATAAAAAAATTAAACCGATAAAAAATCCCGCGTAATGCGGGATTTTTATTTATTCCATTCCTGTTCTACATTAGGAACCAAGTCAACAATTATAAGTAAATCCTCACTTTTACGTGCATAAAAATCTTCTACAAAATCCGCTATTCCTGTACCTAAACTTATGCAACCACCAGAACTATGTTTTTCTTCATTTGACGTACCGTGCAAGAAAAAACTTCCCCTTCCATACGTATCATTTACAGTGGCCGGCATTAATGGAATTCTGTACTTTCCCCACCCTGCCCAATTACTTTCTTCCATGGCCTGTAATTTTGAGCGCTTTGCCATATAAACCCCAGAAGGCAAAGATCCCATATAAGGTATCGTTTCGAAATCACCGCCTTGGCATCTTTCTGCCCCAGAAAAACTTGGCTTTACAATATATACCGGCTTATCCTTATCACAAACAACCATTATATACCCATTAAAAACACCTATAAGATTTCCTGTTCCATTATATTGTTCTGTAAAATTAATTTTTTTATTAACAAACCTATCATTTAACCCATACATATTATCTTTGTATTTTATATCTGAAACACTGAAATCTACAGGGCAAGAATTAGCATCATTATGAACGCCTATTGAATTTATACACTTGTCTAAGTCCGCAACAATACTAGCAGAATATTGTTTTGTGTTTTTCTGTTTCAAAGTTTCATTTGTTTCTCTTATACTTTCTACTGTAATTAAGCAAGATTCTAATGCCTGTTTAGAAAAACCCAATCTACTTAAAACATTATACGTTTTATTAATAAGTCCGACATTGTTCCCCTCTCTTGCTAATGTTTGCTGGCAATTTCCCAGCAATCTTTTATATAAAGTATCTATATCGCCATTTACTGCGGAATATATACAAGTATTTTTATTGTTTTCTGATAAAAGATCTTCAAGATTATCAATGTAGTAAAGCTTCCCGTTTACTTCCATAACTATGATTCCTGATAAAGATTTACTGTTTTGTTTTGCTATTTCTTCTTGCATCTGAGAATATAAAAACGCTTGTCCAACTGCACCAAAAGAAACACAAGGAAAAAATAAAAGAATCAAAAAACTTAAAAGAAATGTTTTTCTCATCATAAAGCCTCCTCGCATTTATCTGCTGCATCTGCCGCACGTTTTATAGCACTTATTTGTGTTGCATTAAATACTGTTGCAACACCACTGGCCATTGTTGCACCACCAGCCATTATATTCGCAGTTGTGTTTAAATTCTTTTCTTTTTTCTGACCGGCTTCACTGTTATCATTTCTTGTTTTTTCTGTGTTCGAAACTGCACTGACAATAGTTCCAACTAGCCCCACACCTGCTCCTACGCCACTAGATATCGTTGCGCCTTTTGCACGATTATCTATGCTTGATAAATCAACAGTTTCCCAATCACTGCATGCTTCTATTATTCTTTGCGCTTTCATATCTTGATTTGTATCTGATTCACCATTGATGTGTGCCTGCATTTTTACCCTTGAAAGCTCTTTGACACTGGATATACATGTATTTATTCTTTCAAATAAATTATCTTCTATTTTGTTTTTACCGGCAATTACCGCACCCGCAACATTAGTTGCAGTATTAGTTGCAAGCATACCTGTACGCCAATTACCAAGACGTTTTGAACGTTCTATGTTCTTTTTTAATTCAGCAGCCAAAGCCAAAGAATCTACATCACCTGCTTCTTCTAAAAGAACTGTATACAATTCTAAAAACTCTGTTTCACTTTCAATACGTTTTGCACCAACAGATTCCAACTCTTTAATTAATTCCTGCTTTTCTATTTCTTTATCTAAATTAGCCTTTGCAATTCCTGTACCTAATGCTACACCACCCGCAACAGTACCTACACTTGTTACAGCCGTATTTATACCAGCCATGCGCTTCATATCCGACATTTCTGCTGATATTCCACCACAAGCACCACGTACTTTCATAATTGCCGCATCAAGCTCTGTCGAAGTAGCGTATGCTTGTGTTCCAACTAATAGTATTGGCAACAAGAATAAACGTTTCACAGTTTCCCCCTAGAATAAAACTTCCTTCAAGGAAATTATAAAAAATTTCATACACTTTAATCAAATAAAAAACCCGCAAAATGCGGGATTTTTTATTTCATTGTAATAGACTGCGTCTGAATACCTCTTATTCGTTCCAGCGCTTCTTTTTCTGACAAATTGGTTACATCTTCTATTGTACCATTATTGAATATATATGCATGATATCCCGTTTCGCCATCGCCACAAAACGATTTAACACCATACCTTTTTGAAACTTCATAATCTACAATTGTAACCAAGTTAGAATTTGTTGCTCCATTACAATACCCAGAACATAATACAGGTTCTAAAAATTCAGATTTTTCTATTAATTTTTGACAAACTTCTTTTGAGTTACCACGTATTTTGGAATAATGAGTTATATCACCAAAATAACGTGAGTTGTCGTAAAAATCTTTATTATTTACATTCAACACTTCTAAGACATAATTTTCACATAATTCTGGGCACTGCTGGTCAACCACCCACCCATTAATATTTTCTTCTAATGTCTTGCCATAAAAGGAATTAACACACCTATCCATACAAACATTTGCAATTTCATTTAAAGAATTCTTATAAGAATTTTCCTTTAGGCTCTGCATAGCATCATCAAGCAGTGTTAATACATACAAACCCACGCTGTTAACTTCACTGCCATATTTTTCTTTATAAACTTCAACAACATTCACAATTGCTTTTGACAATACCGAAGAATTCCAAGAAACTTCTGTATCTAAAGTTATCTCACGCGCGTTGGCAGATACCAATGGCAAAATCATAATTAAAGGCAATATCAATTTTTTCATTATAAAGCTCCTTCACATTTATCTGCCGCATCTGCTGCACGTTTAATAGCATTTATTTGTGTTGCATTAAATATAGTTGCAACACCACTGGCTACTGTCGCACTGCCCGCCATTACGTTTGCCGCAGTATTCAAATTCTTTTCTTTTTTCTGTCCTGCTTCGCTATTATCAGAACGAGTACCAGAAGAATTAGATATAGCACTGACTATTGTTCCAACAAAACCTGCACCAGCACCAACACCACTTGATATTGTCGCACCTTTTGCGCGATTATCTATACTTGATAAGTCAACTGTTTCCCAATCGCCACACGCATCAATTAACCTTTGCGCTTGCATATCTTGATTTGTGCTAGATTCACCACTGATACGTGCCTGCATCTTTACACGAGACAATTCTTTTACGCTTGATATACATGCGTTTATTCTATCAAACAAACTTTCTTCCACTTTATTTTTACCAGACATTACAGCACCAGCAACATTGGTCGCAGTATTTGTTGCCAACAACCCTGTACGCCAATTTCCAAGACGCTTACTTTTTTCTTCTGCTTCGGAAATATTTTTATAGACCCCAGAATTTCTTTGGCTTGACCTCAAATTTTCTGTTAAATTTCTTTTACCTGTGTCTGACAAAGAAAGCTCTTCTATAGGCGTAATATCATTTTCTGTTTCAGATAAAATTTGTGCAATTCGTTCGTCAATATTAGACTTTGCAACACCAACAGCAGTTGCACCAACACCAACAGCTGTTCCAACACCTGTTACTGCTGTATTTATACCAGCCATGCGCTTCATATCCGACATTTCTGAAGATATTCCACCACAAGCATTACGGACTTTCATAATTGCCGCATCAAGTTCTGTTGAAGCAGCATATGCCTGTGCCCCTACCAATAGTATTGGCAATACAAATAAACGTTTCACTGTTTCCCCCTAGAATAAAACTTCCTTCGAAGAAATTATAACATTTTTACAAGTTAAAACAAATAAAAAATCCCACAACATGTGGGATTTTTTATTTAGATTCTGTCTGCGTTGGTATTTCAGAAACACTGTTTGTTAAATCTGCGTTTTCTTGTTGTAAAATTTCTTGACGCAAATCGCTTTGCTGTCTTGCCATATCAGATTTAGACGCAACCAATGCAAGCGCTGCACACAAAACAAAAAATATTGTCGCAAGCCATGCTGTCGCCTTTGTTAAAAAATTACCAGCAGCAGCACCAGTCAACGCCCCACCAAACATAGATGCAGCAGAAGAACCAGACATACCGCTACCTTCTGATTTCTGTAACAATATCAATCCTATCATAAATACAGCTACAATTATTAATAAAACCAATAATATTGAAAACATAAAAAATCCTTTAATTTTACATAGATGTTATATATAAAAACCCTAAATTGCAAGAATTTTCAACAGCTCTTCTGCGGCTGCGATACTGGCCGTTTTCTTTGAACTGCCCGTTCCCATAGCACTGTGCCCCATAGCCGTCACACGAACAGAAAACACAGGATTATGCGCCGCACCAGTTGGTTCCAAATATTCATATTCAGGTAATGCACCACCAGCGTTTTTCTGAACAAATTCTTGCAAGGCCGTTTTTGAATCTTTCGGTGCCGTTAAATCTGCAGACGCCAAGTCACGCCAAATATCAACAATGACTTTTCGAGCAGCTTCAAAGCCTCCATCTAAAAATATAGCCCCAAAAACAGCTTCCATGGCATCTGCCAAAACATGGTTAATTCTTCCAGCCGTCATATGCCCGTGTCTTACCTTGCTTGCCAAGCCCAATTTTGAAGCAACAGATGCCAATGTTTCTGTAGACACTAACATCGCATGTCTGCGCGCCAAATCCCCTTCTGCTTCATCTGGAAACATCTCATACAACAACGCGGCAACACTTAACCCAAGCACACGGTCACCAATAAACTCTAGCCGTTCATTATTATGATTTGCATCCGCACCGCTTTGTACTAAAGCAAGTTCCAGCAAACTTTTATCTTTAAATTCGTAATTTAATTTAGACACTTTATTTTATCCCCATTCCAAATCTATCCCAGCGCATTTTATTATTCCAATTCCATACTGCCAACATAGGTGAATAATAATTATGAGAATACCATATAAACCAAACTTTCCCTAATACATTATCTCTTGGGACAAAACCTATATCAGCACGACTGTCGCCACTGTTATCACGATTGTCCCCCATAAAGAAATAATGATTTTCTGGAACTGTATAAGCCGGCGTATTATCAAAACGCGCATCGTCAGCCATTTCTATTATACTGTGCTGTACACCGTTTGGTAACGTTTCTGTATATTCAGTAGCTTCAAATACTCCACAAGCCCATGCATAAGAACGACAAAAATCATCGCTTTTGTATTCTATCGTATAATTGAAGTCTGCAGGTTTGTTTTCTACCCAAATTTTATTACCCTTTATACTCATCTTATCAGTATAATACCCAACACTTCTTAAAGACTTTGGCAAAGTAGCAACGATATAAGGTCTTGGATTTTCACGTGGTACCTGTACACCATTTATGTGTAATCTGCCATTTATCATTTGAATGGTATCGCCTGGTTTTCCTATCAAGCGCTTTACATAATCCTGAGATTCATTTATAGGATTTCTAAAAACAATTACATCTCCAATTTCTGGTTCTGTTGCCCAAAAGCGACCATTCCACAGACGCCATGAGCCAAAAGGAAAAGAATACCTTGAATAACCGTACGCCCACTTTTCTACGAAAATATGATCCCCTACATGTAACGTAGGTATCATAGAACCGGATGGTATATTAAAAGGCTCCAACAAAAAGCTTCTGAACGCAATTGCTATCAAAGCCCCGTAAAATATAGTATTAAACCAATCTCTTGCAACGTTTGTCTTTTTTGCTGGCATATCTTCCACCCTTTTTACTGGCGTTATTTTATAACTTGAATTGATTCAGCGCAAGTTTTAATATGAATTCATGATTTCTTTAAGTTCTATCATATTTAACGGAATGGATGCAACGCAAATAGATGTACAAGTTCAACTGTCTGCTGGGCTTGCCAAACCCGAATTTAATATAATAGGGCTTGCCGATCGCGCTGTTAAAGAGTCCGCAGAAAGAATCAGAAATGTTTTATCCGCACTGAATCTGTCTCTGCCGCCAAAGCGCCTAACTGTTAATCTTTCACCTGCTGACCTAGAAAAAAGTGGTTCTCATTTTGATTTGCCAATTTTATGCGGCATTCTTTGTGCAATTGGCATTTTACCAGAAGAAGAACTTTCTAAATATATAATTATTGGCGAAGTAGGTCTGAATGGCGCCATATTAAAAACAGACGGTGTTTTACCGGCCAGCGTTTGGGCGAATAAAAATAATATGGGTATAATTTGCCCTGGCGACCAAGGTGGTGAGGCCCGCTGGGCAGGTCACACAAACATTCTGGCGCCCTTTCACGTTCTTGAACTTATAAACCATTTCAAAGGAACGCAAGTTCTGCCAATTCCGGCAATAATAACGCCTGATAACGAACACAACAAAAATATAGACATGGCAGATGTTCATGGTCAAACCGCCGCTAAACGCGCCTTGGAAATTGCTGCTGCTGGTGGACATGCCATGCTTATGATAGGTCCTCCGGGGTCAGGAAAGACCATGCTTGCTTCGCGCTTGCCTACCATACTGCCAGAAATGAGCCCAGAAGAAATATTAGAAACATCTATTATATACTCTATCGCTGGGCAGCTGAACGGAAGAAATTTAATTTCTTCACGTCCTTTTAGAAGCGTACACCATACTTCCAGTGCTGTATCTTTGGCAGGTGGAGGTGCTGATGCCAGACCTGGGGAAATATCACTTGCACATAACGGTGTTTTGTTCTTAGACGAACTGCCCGAATTTAATCGTGCGACTCTTGAAATTCTACGTCAACCGATGGAAGCGGGGAAAATTATGATTTCGCGTGCAAAAAGAACTGCAACATACCCTGCCCGTTTCCAGTTGATTGCAGCTATGAACCCATGCCCTTGCGGTCACCTTGGAAATGCTGCACTATCTTGTTCGCGCGCGCCACGTTGCGCAGAGGCATACCAAAATAAAATCTCTGGACCGTTATTAGACAGAATAGACTTACATGTTGACGTTGACCCGGTAAATCCTTGGGAAATGAAAGAAACAAATTCAGAACAAACAGAAAGCAGTGCTCAAATTCGTGAACGTGTTATAAAAGCACGAAACAAACAAATTCAAAGACAAGGAAAACCTAATGCACAACTTGACGGACCAGAGTTGGAAAAATTCGCCTGTCTTTCCGAAGAATTAACTAACTTTTTAAATAGTGCCGCAGAAAAAATGAATATGTCCGCACGTGGTTATAACAGAATTAAAAGAATTGCCAGAACCATTGCGGACTTACGTGGTTCAGACAATATAGAAATGAGCGATTTAGCAGAAGCTCTTTCATACCGCCCAATTAATCGTGGTAAATATGGAGTTAAATAAAAAAAACGTCCATCGGACGTTTTTTAAAACTCAAACCTTAACCCCAACATAAAATTGGCATAAATAACATCTTCAGCACTAAACCAATCACGTTGACGTGTACTATCTTCGTTATTTAACGCCCACTTTATTTTGGGCACATATGAAACGCGCGCACCTAAATCTAAAAACATAGTTTCTGTTATGCCATAAGACAAACCAAGAGCGACAACGCCGGCTATATTAGAAGAACTGGTTTCTGAACGATAAAACTGTAAAATTCCATATTCATCCAATTTACCAAAATTTTGCAAATCAACAGATGAAGATAAATCACCGTACAAATCAGATAAATTTAATACAGTTTTTGAATCTGCATAACCGATTCCAAACCCTATATAAGGTATCGCCTGACGAATTGGTTTCCTTAATCCGTCAAAGAAATCATAAAATGCCATCGCACTTATAATATCAGTAGAAACCTTTGACTGTACACCGCCACTTTGAACATGAACGACAACGCCAGGCACATTGCCACCTGAAAGCGCCAAATCTCCTTCGTATAAAGGCGATGCATTATATTCATTTTCTGTTATATGATCCCAACCAAGTTCAACACGCCACTGTGGTTTGTACGGAATCGTCCAACCAATACTTGCACCAGCAGCAAAAGAAAAAGAAGAAAAATCTTTACTTGCTGGCAATTCAGCCAATTCGCCCACACCAGCATATTCATAGTTTTCACAACCGCCACCATCAGCACAAGCTGCATAATATTCTGCTGAAACAACTATTCCAGTAAACTGATCTATATAATATTCACTGGTTAAAGAACCGATATTATTCTTAATCGTAGCGTTTGCCATAGACGCACCGCCACGAAATGATATTGTAAATCTGCTGCCGTCATCTTCATACCATCCGTCACCAAGATACGAACCTGGATACTGCCAATTAGCAAAAGCAGTACCAAAAACAAAGCACGACAAAACAGGTATAAAAAATAAATTCCTACTTCTCATGCTTTGTATTATATCACAAAACAATGTAGTATAAAAATAGATTTTAACAGATTTTTATTCCTGTTATTCAATTATGTCTCGGAAAATTTCCGCAGGAATTGTTCCACCAGTTATTTTTGATGACATCGGCGTAAAATCATCATTCCCCATCCATACGCCTATAACCATATCTCTTATCGCACCAACAAACCAAGCGTCCCTATTATCGTTACTGGTTCCTGTTTTTCCGCCCAAAACACCATTCAACTGTGCCCTATATCCTGTCCCCCCAATTTGAACAACATCATTTAGCAACTGCGTCATATATTCTACTGTTTGCGGCATTAATACTTGTATTGGTTCTGAGGGATTCCTTTCATACAGCAAATTCCCTTTCATATCCGTTATCTTAGTAATTGAATAAGGTCTGACGGATTGACCATCATTCCAAATAACTGAATAAATTGTTGTTAAATCCAACAAAGATATTTCTGATGCACCAAGTACCGTCGAATATTCTCGACGCAATTTATTCCCAACCCCCAATCTTCCGGCCATATTTAATACAGTATCTATTCCATACGTTTCTGTTAATTTAAGCGGAACTGAATTAACACTTTTTGCAAACGCAGTCGCCAAAGTTATATCGCCATAATAACGACTGTTGTAATTCTTTGGATTATAATCACCAATTGCAAAAGGCGAGTCATTTACGTAAGAATCAGGTGTCATACCATTTTCTAATGCAACTAAATAAACAACTGGTTTAAAAGAACTACCAGGCTGTCGCATCGCCAGCACTCTATTAAATTGACTTTCTTGATAATTAGTTCCCCCAACCATTGCACGTAAAGCGCCGTCCGTATTCATTGCGACAACCGCACCCTGATAATCGCCTACTTTTTTCGGTAAAACATCGGCAATACGTTCCTGCAACTTCATATCCATAGTAGTATAAACATACATATCTGAATCAAACGCACCTATTCTGGAATGAACCTCGTCCAGAACGAAATCTGTCCAATAACGGTATATGTTCGTATTCTGTGCTGGCTTTGCCGGCCCCAACTGTCTGGCAGCAATTCGCGCCTGATTAAGTGATATATAGCCCTGCCTTACCATTTCTTGCAATATTATTCGCGCACGAGCAATATTCTTTTCAGGATTCTTCAAAGGACTGTACGTTGTAGGCGCCTTTAACATAGCAGCAATTTGCGCCGCCTGTCCGATACTTAAATTATTCGCAGACGTTTGAAACATCGTTCTGGCAGCCGCATCAATTCCACGCATTCCGCCAACCAATGAAACCCTGTTCATATATAAATCTAAAATCTGATTTTTATTAAATCTGTTTTCCAACCAATATGACAATATTAGTTCTTGAACCTTTCTAGAAATTGTCTTTTCACGAGACAAAAATACGTTCTTTGCCGTCTGCTGTGTAATAGAAGAACCGCCAGCCGCAAAACGCCCATGAATCAAGTTTGAAAATACAGCACGCGTTATTCCTCGTATATCTATCGGACCATGTTCAAAAAATCTTTTGTCTTCTATAGCAACTATCGCCTGCCAAACATATGGTGGTAACGTTTCAACAGAAACAGGGGTCCCCATAATTCTATTTGACGCACGTAATTCATTCCCATCTTTATCCAAGAAAACAACCGTAGCCGGACGCGTCTCATGCAATATCGCATCCAAAGAAGGCATTTGCAGAAAAACAATAACAACATATACAGCAACAGCAACCAACGCCAACATAAATAAGTCTATGCACCAAACGAATAGACGAAGCTTAAATGAAGGCCTCTTTTTTTCTTCTGCTTTTTTTTCGCGCGATTTACCAAACACTTTGTAAACCTCCGTTACTTAATTATACGACTGCATTCATAAACGACTTGCGTTGTTATTCTTTTTATCACTATAATCTTATCGTACAAAAAAGGAAAGAGAATATGAAGAAATTTATTATCTTTTTATTATGCACAATTTCTGTACCTGCAGTTGCAGAAGAATGGTACGCTGAAGAATCATACGATTACGACGAAAGTTATGATTACGATTATGAATACGAATACAACAGCGATGTAAAAAGAGATACTTACATCGGGTTAAGACTTCATCAAAACAAAAACATATCCATAAAATATGAAGACAGCGACAATTTTAATACAAAAATAAAAGACGACAGTTTCGGTCTGGGACTGACTTTTGGCAATCGTTTGACAGAACATGTAAAATTAGAATTTGAAACAGCATATACAAATGCAAAAGCAAAAAAATACGATACTGATTTCAATTTTAATATCTGGTCTAACATGTTAAACATGGTTTTATACCAACAGTTTGGCGGTGCTGTTGAACCTTATGCAGGAATTGGTATAGGTATTACCGGTCTGTGGGGTAACATAGACGCTGTTAACGCCAGCGCAAAAGACAAATCTGCAGATTTATCATGGGCCTTAATACTGGGTATAAACTTTGCATTAAACGACAGAATTGATTTAAACTTAGGCGCAAAATATCAGAATTATGGTAACTTGGACTTACATTATTCAAACGGTAAAAACGCTTTCACAGAAATAGACAGTACAGAAATTTATATCGGTGCAGCGTATAAATTCGGTCTTAAATAAAAAAACGCCTTTTATGGCGTTTTTTTAAATCAAACGTTCTATATGAACAGGACGTTCTATTTTATAGTTACTATACACATCTCTTTCTTTAAGCAAGTGTGCATCTATAACTTTTGAACAATCAGTATTTTCAAAAATAACTTGTCGTTTATTAGCAATAATAAAATATTCTTCTTGTTGAGCTTTATCTGTATCTATCCCATAAGTCCACTCTCCATATTCTTCAGTATATATACAATGCTTCCCATCTTGAGTATATTTTATTATGGTTTCTGGATAAGTACCATAGAAATGACTTTGACAAGCAGACAAAAAAACCATACTTAAAATCACAAAAACTCTTTTCATAATATTTCCTTTATTCAAATTATAATATATTCTCAAAATCTTGTTCAGACCATATGGTTATCCCAAGCTCTTGCGCCTTGGCAAGTTTTGAACCGGCATCCGTTCCTGCTAAAACTATATCCGTCTTGGCAGATACACTACCCTGAACCTTTGCACCCATTTTTTCTAAAATTTCCTTTGCTTCGTCACGAGTATATTTTGAAAGAGTACCCGTTAAAACAATTTTTTTACCTGAAACAGGACTATCTACGCTTTCTTCGAACTTTTTTACATCTCGGACATTTACCTGTTCCAACAATTTATCTAACACAACATTATTATGCTCGTCCGCAAAGAAAGAAACTATTTCATCGGCCATTACATCACCAATTCCGTCAATTTGCTTTAATTTCCATAACGGAGCAGTACGAACAGCCTCTAAACTTCCAAAGGCACGGGCTAGTATTTTACCGGTAACTTCGCCAACTTCTGGTATACCGATTGCGAATAAAAATCTATGTAAATCTATATCACGCGCCTTCTCAATAGACGCATTAAGATTAGCAACTGATTTATCACCAAAACCTTCCATACGTTTAATTTCATCACCATGTGATTTTATAAGTGTAAATATATCAGCAGCACTTTCAATCCAACCCTTCGAAATAAATAATTCTAATTGCTTGGTTCCAAGACCTTCTATATCAAAACCCTTGCGAGAAACAAAATGTTCAAGTTCACCAATTCTTTGTGCAGGACAGCCCAATGAATTTATACATCTACGCGCAACCTGCCCCGATTCCTGAACAACCGCCCCACCACAAACAGGACATTTATCAGGAAATTCAAAAGGCTTTGAACTATTATTCTTTTCTGCAACACCTATTATTTGCGGTATTACATCACCTGCACGTTGAACCGTTACTTTATCTCCGACACTAACACCTAATCTATTTATTTCATCAGCATTGTGTAAAGTAGCACGTGAAACCAGCACACCTCCAATATTTATTGGTTCCAATTCTGCAACAGGCGTTAAAACCCCCGTACGTCCAACTTGAATCGTAATTCCTTTTAAAGCAGTTATAGCCTTGGCCGCGGGAAACTTATATGCAACTTCCCAACGAGGACTGTTCGCACGACTGCCCATTTTTTCCTGTAAATCCACATTGTTTACTTTTATTACCAAACCGTCTATATCAAAAGGAATCTCTGGTCTTTCTAACATTATCTTATTATAAACCGCTTGTATTTCTGGCATGCTTTTGACCCGATTTGCCCATTTACGTGTCGTTTTAAATCCCCAAGACTCTAACCTGTCAAAAAATTCTGACTGCGTTTTCCAATCGCGCGCAGACAACTCTCCATAAGTATAACCAAATGCTGACAAACGTCTTGACGCTGTTATCTTTGGATTTAACTGTCGCAAAGAACCTGCGGCCGCATTCCTGGGATTAGCAAAAACCTTTTCTCCCTTTTCCGACGCTATTTTATTTAAAGCCATAAAATCTTCGCGCAACATATATACTTCGCCACGAACTTCTATAATATCCGGAAACGTACCAGAAAGCTTTTGCGGTATATCTGATATAGTCTTTAAATTCTCTGTTATATCTTCACCTTCAACACCACTGCCACGCGTCAAACCACGAACTAATACTCCGTTTTCATAACGCGCAGAATAAGAAACCCCGTCCACTTTCAACTCGATAAAAACATCTTTATCAGAAAGCTTATTAAACCAATCTGCAACCTCGCTCTCATCGAAAACATCTGAAATAGAAAGCATAGGAACACTATGAAAAACCGACTTAAACTTATTTGATACCGCAGCCCCAACATGCGTGGACGCGCCATTCTTCGCTAAAACAGGATACAATGCCTCTAACTCTAAAGCCCTATGTTTTACCGCATCATACGTAGCATCATCTACAACTGGCGCATCATTTTGATGATACGCAATATCCCATTGTTCCAGCTTTTTTAATAAATCTGCGTGTTCTGCAAGTATAAATAAATCAGGTGTTTTACTCATGCTTCTGATTATAAAAAATCTTGCAAACTAACACAACGGAAATATCACAAAAAAATTATCTCTCTTTAGGAAAATAACTTGCAAATTCAACCCAAGTGGTATTCGTCGCATTCATAATCTTTACTAAACTTCCAACCGATATCCAATGCGCCTTTCCATCTGGCCCCTTGCGTTTACACTTATTTAAAGCGGTTATATCCATACCACTTATCTGAGCCATGCGCGAACAAGACATTTTATTGGCTGCTGCTAAATTATCTATTGCTGCCCAGAACATTTTATTTGTAAGCATTTTCTCTCTTTATTCTCTATATAGCCCGTAAATTCCTAAGATAATATTCTAATTATGATTGTATTCATATAAAAAATCAATCGTTTTTTATAAGAAAATTATCTTAAACAAAAACCCCGCTAAAAAAAGCGGGGCTATACATTTAAATACAAGACTATTTATTATCGTCTAGGCCTTTTAATAAAATGTCTTTCATTTCATTTGGCATCATACCAGTTGTAGAATAACCACAATCAACGTGATGTATTTCACCAGTTACTGCACTGGACAAATTGCTAAACAAATAAACAGCCGCACCAGAAACGTCTTCTAAAGTCATATTACGACGCAAAGGCGTTGTTTCTGCATTTAAACGCAACATAGCTTTGAATCCTCCAACTCCAGAAGAAGCCAATGTCATAATAGGACCTGCACTGATAGCGTTAACGCGTATTTTATCTTTACCAAGGTCAGAAGCCAAGTAACGAACACTGCTATCCAATGCTGATTTTGCAACGCCCATTACATTATAATTAGGTACGGACTTTTCTCCGCCATAATAAGTCAAAGCAACAACACTGCCACCATCTGTCATTAATTTAGATGCGCGTCTTGTCAAATCTACTAAAGAATATACAGATATATCCATAGTATTTTTAAAGTTGTCACGTGTAGTGTCTGCATATCTGCCAGTTAATTCATTTTTGTCAGAGAATGCGATAGCATGCAACATACCGTCTAAGTGTCCCCATTCTTTTTCGATAGCAGCGAACAAAGCATCCATTTGTTCGTCATTTTGTACATTGCATTCTTGAACGAATTTAGCATCGATAGATTCAGCCAATGGGCGAACACGTTTTTCCAAATTTGGCATAGCATAAGGCATAGCGATTTCAGCGCCTTCTTCATGAGCTCTTTTAGCGATAGCCCAAGCCATAGACCAGTCATTAGCTACGCCAGTGATAAGAATCTTTTTTCCTTTCAATAACATTTTATTTCCTTATAGTTATTAATTATTGGACCGAGAAAATATAGCACCAAAAAAGATAAGTATCAATAAATAAAAAAAAGACTTGAAAAGTAAAAAAAAGTATTATAAGATGTAGCACGTTATTCGGGCATAGTTCAGTCGGTAGAACAACGGACTGTTAATCCGTATGTCACTGGTTCGAGTCCAGTTGCCCGAG
>CASEZC010000028.1 GCA_949292385.1 uncultured Pseudomonadota bacterium | reverse complement strand
TCAGTTTTTAGTTAGCTTTTAACGACGCCATGTCGGATTCAGCCGATTTGCCTTTACTGCGCCTGTCGAAACTATGTCAGCCCCATAAGTTTTATTGGTGGAGCTGTGGGGTACCGCCCCCCAGTCCAAAACGTCTATTCCGCAACGGTTTCAGAATCATCATCACTTTCGTGACAGGAATTATTATATAATATTTACTGTGGAAATTGCAAGTTTTTAAGTTATAATGGCCAACAAAGGTAATAAAATGAAGTTTTTAGATAAAGCAAAAATTCATATCAAAGCAGGTGACGGTGGTAACGGCAGTGCCAGTTTTCGTCGTGAAAAGTATATAGAATTCGGTGGTCCTAATGGTGGCGACGGTGGTCGTGGTGGCGATATAATATTCAAAGCTGTTCCAAATGTTAACACATTGATTGATTACAGATTTAAAACTAATTTCGTCGCCGAACGCGGTGAAAATGGTATGGGGAAAATGCGAACTGGTGCATCTGGGGAAAGCTTGGTGTTGCCTGTTCCAACAGGTACTGTAATATTATCAGAAAATGAAGAAATAGAATATGCTGACTTGAACCAAGACGGCATGGAATACCTCGCCGCACGTGGTGGTAATGGTGGTTGGGGAAACTTGCATTTTAAAAGTCCGACAAATCGCGCACCACGTCAGGCAAATGACGGACTGCCAGGTGAAGAACGTACTGTAATATTACGTTTAAAGTTAATTGCTGACATAGGTTTGGTAGGTTTTCCTAATGCAGGAAAGTCAACCCTTTTATCAGCGCTAACCGCTGCGCGTCCAAAGATAGCTAATTATCCATTTACTACATTAAATCCTCAACTTGGCGTGATATACGCACACGAACGTGAATTCGTTTTGGTTGATTTGCCAGGTTTAATAGAAGGCGCTCATACAGGGGTAGGCCTTGGAGACAGATTTTTAGGCCACGCTGAAAGGACTAAGATGATATTGCATGTAATCGATGGTACAGAACCAGATTGGGCTGGGCGTTACGCAGCAATACGTCACGAAATGGATTCATATGGTGGAAATTTAATTGGCAAGCCAGAAATGGTTGTTATAAATAAAATAGACGCCATTGAACCAGATGAACTAAAGCAAAAGCTAAGTGATTTTAAAAAGTCATTTGGTCGTAAAAAGAAGCCAGAAATATTGGCAGTTAGTGCAGCAGGAAGGATAGGGATAACGGAGTTAGTTTCTACAATAGAAAAGAAATTCTTGGAGGTAGAAAAAAATGATATATAAAAATCCTTTATCTACATATAAAACTGTTGCAGAAAAAGAAAAACGTTTTTTACAGGATTGTAATAAAGAGAATATTAAAGCATACAGTTCTGATAGAAAGGTGGTTCCTTTAAGAGATTTGAACGTTTCCGAGGTAGAGTTTATTGGCGGTCTTTGGCGTATACAAGATGATTTTAAATATGATATAACTTTGGTTCGCGATAGAAATATGGTTTTAGGTCCGCAGATGCCACGTAAAGAAAGCAATCATTTTGTTTATTACAACGCTGCACCAGTGGAATATAATTGTTATGGACCATTTGTCATCTCTTTTGACATGATTGTGGCAAAATACACAACCGGTAAAAACGAGTATTGGGCATACGGCAAGTCTATTGCAGAAGCTCGCGCGTTTTTAGGTATAAAAATCATGGACTTAAAAGAAAAACAAAAATAATTTACATAGGTTTGCTTTTTGGTTTTTTATCTGTTAAGATTTTAGTCACTAAATAACTTTAACCCATAAAGGAGAAAACAAAAATGGCAGTATCATTAAAAGGTACACAAACAGAGAAGAATTTGTTGATTGCATTTGCTGGGGAATCTCAGGCTCGCAATCGTTATAGCTTCTTTGCATCCAAGGCGAAAGATGAAGGATATCAAGCGATTTCTAAAATTTTCTTAGAAACAGCGGAACAGGAACGCGAACATGCTTCTCGCTTGTTCAAATTCTTGGAAGGCGGCGATTTAGAAATTACAGCATCTTATCCTGCCGGTAAAATCGGTACAACTTTAGAAAACTTACAGGCAGCTGCATATGGCGAACACGAAGAAAATACAGTAATGTATCCTAAATTTGCACAAATTGCAGCACAGGAAGGATTTGATGCAATTGCATCTGTTTTGAAAAATATCGGTTATGCAGAACGTTATCATGAATCACGTTATCGTGCATTAATTGAAGCTATTGAAACAGGTACATTATTCAAACAAGACAAAATTGTTATGTGGCGTTGCACAAATTGCGGTATGTGGCACATTGGTACAGAAGCACCAAAAGTATGTCCAGCATGCTTGCACCCACAGGGTTATTTCATCAGCGAAGGAACTATATCTCGTTGTGATACAAACGAAGGTTTCTGCGAATACGCAAAAATTGATGACTAATCAAAATAGGAAACATAAAAACAGGCGGATTTGTTCCGCCTGTTTTATTTCTATATCATCAAGAATTTTATCCAACATTCGCAACGAGCTGTTTTGGCAACCGCGTCCCCGCCAAGTCATTAATTCTTCGCCAGTAGACTGGTCTGCAATTGACACATTAAAATTCCACCACCAAAAGCCATTAAACATGCACCAGATTGGTGCCAGTCTTTCACTTCGTTCGTTTACTTCGACTACATATTTAGTATTTTCTGGTACATATGACGTAGCCAAGCGAATGTTTTCATCAGAAAAATTTGTTGAGCTTTTTGCTTTCCCTACCAAGACTACATAACCGCGTTCTTTCATATTTTGTTTAATACTGCGTTTCATAGTATAACCACCACGGTCTATATAAACAGTAGAGCCGGGTTTCATAGAATTCGGTTCATAATAAACGCTGTTGCATGCAGAAAGTAAAAATATGAATAAAAATAAAATATACCGCATAATACATCCTTATAGATGGCGCACCCGACAGGATTCGAACCTGTAACCCCGTCCTTCGGAGGGACGTGCCATATCCAGTTAGGCCACGGGTGCTTTTAAAAAGATTATAAATATTCATAAAAATAATGCAAGGTTTTACCCTTGCATTTGATTTTTTATCTTGTTTTACAAAACATATTATTCGTTTTGGTCATAAATTGAATTTTTTTGTAATCCAGCTTTTGACCTGTGGCAATCTCGTAAGTATCGACTAATTCGTTTATATCAAAACCTAATTTTTGATATTTCGAAGCCATTATTGCAAAAGCATAATTTATATCGGCCATAGCTATTTCATCTATATCTATGAACGAATTAAATTTACCTTTACTATCCAATATAATGTTTTTTGGTGTTATACCACAATGGAATAAAGCTTTGTTTTCCGCCTTTCCACGATTTGCAAGTCTAACAGCAACAGACGCAACTTTTGCAGATAGTGCTCCGTTTGTGTCCTTTGCATTTCTGTACACAACCTGGTTAATTTTTGAATATTTTATATCATTTAATTCGGCAGGTGCAATTTCAGACATTTTTGCAAACTGTTCTAAAATTTCTGCATACACATCTTGAACTTGTTCTGTTGTCAGACCGTTATGTACTTCTTCAAATAGGGTGTTACCTTGAATCATTTTGTATTTTTCAAAACAAAGTTTTTTATGAAAAACTAACTCAATTTCTGGAACACGAATATTGTACTTGTTATAAATTTCACTTACTTTTGCATTTTTTATTGCTAAATCTTTGTGATTCAATTTAAAAATAAAATCACCGTCATCTACTGTTTTTGCAACAAAAACATTACGCAAAGCCCCGCGAACTGCCGGAGAATATATACCATCAATATGCATTTTTGTACTAAATATCGCAGAAGATATCTCGTATGGAACTTTTGCCATTATTTTATCCTTTTGATTTGTCAAAAATATTTTATGTCAACAGGTTAAAAAGTCAAGTATTTTATTCTCTTTGTAAAAGAGCCAGCATAAAATCGTCCAAATCGCCATCAAGAACGGCATTAGAATCTGTTTTTTCTACGCCTGTACGAACGTCTTTTACCAACTGATACGGGTACAGAACATAGTTTCTTATTTGACTGCCCCATTCAATTTTCTTTTGCGCTGCTAACGCTGCATTTTCTTCTTCTGCACGCTTTTGCAATTCGAGTTCATACAATTTACTGCGCAACATTTTCATTGCCATTTCTTTGTTCTGAATCTGACTGCGTTCGTTTTGGCATGTCACAACTGTATTAGTAGGTAAGTGAGTAATACGTACAGCGCTGTCTGTCTTATTAACGTGCTGTCCACCAGCGCCGGAAGAACGATATGTATCAATTCGCAAATCTTTTTCGTTTATTTCTATTTCGATTGTATCATCCACGTCAGGCCATACATCTACAGATGCGAAACTGGTCTGCCTTTTGCCATTTGCATTAAAAGGAGATATTCTTACCAGTCTGTGTACTCCTATTTCATTTTTCAACCATCCGTAAGCTCTATCACCTGAAATTCTATATGTTATATTTTTAATTCCTGCCGTATCGCCTTCGTGCTCTTCAATTACTTCACAAGAAAAACCGTGTCTTTCTGTCCAACGAGCATACATTCTTGATAACATCTGTGCCCAATCTTGTGCTTCTGTACCGCCAGCACCAGCTTGAATAAACAAAAAGGCACCGTTATTATCAGCAGGCTCATGGAATAATGTTATGAATTTCGCTTTATGTGCTTTTTCTGCGAGTTTTTCTATATCAGAAATCACATCTTTATCATCTGGTGCCATTTGATAAAGTTCTGACAAGTTTTTTAAATCATTTTCTAACGAATAAAGCTCGTTCAAAGATTTTTCCAAACTTGATTTTTTTTGCAACAACGCCCTTGCATTATCTGGATTGTTCCACAAATCGGCAGAATTGGTCTTTTCAGTTAAATCAGAAATTTCTTTTTCTATTTTTTCTGGGTCAAAGAAACCCCCTGACGGCAGAAATGTCGTCGGAAATTTTTTCTAATGTTTCGTTTTGTATAATCATAGCACAAAAATCTTATCAACTTATTTACTTAAATCAATAATTTTATATTTGTGGTTATAAATGAATGTTTGCCTTTTTTTTCGCAATATGCTAAAATTTCTTTAACGAGAGGGATTTTAATGAAGAAAACATTGGTTATCTGCAGTTTTTTCGCTTCAGTTTTTTGCACAATTAATGCATTTGCTGTATCTGCCGGCACCGTTGGTGCATCAGACTTAGGACGTGCGGTATCTGTATCAAGTACAACCGCAACAGGTGGCTTGCGCGGCAATCAAGGACTTGCAAACGCTTACACAACAAATCAAAGAAATACATATTTCATGGTTACACAACCGGACGTAGATTCAGCATGTCGCGAAAAGATATATAATTGTTTATCAGAATATTGCGGTGATGTAACTGTGGTTCCTGGACAAAGAAGCGGACGTTGCCAATATGCGACAGAAAGCGAGTTATATAACTATGCATTGCTGTGTTTGCAGAAGGACACATCAGTGTTATTGCCACAGTACAATACTAACACACGTACTGGTACTGGCGGAATGAACACAGCGGCTCGTTTGTGTCCTCCTTATGTACAGCAAGAAGTCATGTCTTATTTATCTATGGCAAATATGGCGGACCAGTTATCAAAATCTCATTCTGATTTGTGTCTGCAGCGTCGTCAAGAATTAGAAGCGGCCATGGCATGCCATGCGGTTGCATTGGCTTATGGCAGCGAAACGACAAGCATGCTTACCACACAACTGACAGACGCATGTGGGGCAGGGGTTCCTGGCGGTTCAGCAGAAATGGTTACAAGATTTGCAAACGCAGGTAATGTTGGTGCAAATATATGGGGGTGGGCCGAAAAAATTGTAAATTTAGACTTGAATAATAAAGGTTCAGATTGGCAGGCAGCCGTTGATGCTGTGCTTGCAAGTTATACAAACCGTATGAATCTTGCTTGCGGTGATGATTTGCAATTAAATACAGTTTCTCATAGCTCTTCTAGTTATGATCAGCCAAGTACACTGCAAACGGTTGCGGCAATAGCTACTGGTATAGCTTTCCCAACACCGACTAAGAACGCAGAAAACCCTTATGAAAACTGGAGTATATATATGGAAGTTCAATCTTTGAGTGAGCTTTATGATTATAATACTGCAAATCAAGTTGTTCAGGCGGCTTTGTCAAATTCTGCAATGACTCAGAATGCGTTTTTAACCAGTGCTCAGATGAGCGACATGCAGAATGCATATGTTCGTGGTACCAAAGTATTTATAATCAAAGATAGTTCAAGATGTTTTGTTGTACCTGTTCAGACAATGACATCTCAAGAAACTGCTTTGGTTGCCCAGTCATTTGCAAATTGCATGTACAAGTAATATAATAAAATAAGCCCTTCGGGGCTTAATTTTTTATTTTTTTGGGAATCGTTTCTGTAAAAACTTGAACAATAATCGATTTTTTGATAGAATTACTCAAAATGAAAATATCAAGAAGAACTCTTTTAAAATTTACTGGTGGGGCAGTTGCTGTTATATCTTTCTTACCAAGAACTGCATTGGCTGCACGGAATTCTTTAAGAACTGTTAGAACAGGGGTTCAGCCAGGAAACAAAACAAGATTGGTTATAGAAACAAGTCAGCGCCCTTCATACACTATTACCTATCCTACAAATCAAATAATAGTTACGTTGGCCAACACATCGGCTAATACATCTTTATCGCCATCGTTGGCATCCGGAACATTGGTAAAGTCTGTAACACAGGCGCAAGTAGGCGACAAACTTCAAATTATCGCAAATTTATCAAAACCGGTAAATTCAATTCCTAAAGACCAAATAATGGTTTTATCTCCTAATGGCGATAACGACTACAGACTGGTATTAGATTTTGTTGCAGGTCAATCTGTTGCTGCAGCAACCAGCACAAAGAAGACAGAAGGCAAAACAACGCCAGCAAAAAAGTATACAATTGTGATTGATGCTGGGCATGGTGGGAAAGACCCAGGGTGCATAGGTAAGGCAGGAACGAAAGAAAAAACAGTTGTATTAGCGGTTGCAAAGAAATTAAAGACAAAATTAGACGCGGCAGGATTTAACACTTATTTAACGCGTAGTAATGACACATATTTAAAACTTGCTCAACGTGCCTCGATTGGAGAAAAGAAACATGCTGATTTATTCTTGTCTTTGCATGCAAACGCAAACCCAAGTCGTTCAATGAAGGGATTCTCTATATATACACTTTCTGAAAAAGCATCTGACGAGGAAGCAAAAAAGTTGGCAGATGCTGAAAATGCGGCAGATAAGATAGATGTAAGTGGCTTTGAACAGTTTGATAAAGATATTCGTGTGGCTTTGTCTGCCTTGCAACAACATGCAGTTGCAGAAATGTCTGTTGAGTATGCAAACAGCTGTGCGAAACAATTAAAATCTATGAAGATAACACAGCAACCAGGGCCTGATGTAAGACACGCGCCTTTTGCAGTATTACGTTCGACAGTTCCGGGCGCTTTGATAGAATTAGGACATTTGTCCAACGCGACAGAAGAAAAGTTATTGACAACAGCATCTCATCAAAACAAGCTTGTTGATGCAATTGTAAAGTCAGTAAAGTCTTATAATTTTGATGTTTAATCGCTTGCAAAAGCTGAGTATTAAATTATAATGGCACAACGTCGGAGACGTGGCAGAGTGGTTGAATGCGCGCGACTCGAAATCGTGTATACAGGCAACTGTATCAAGGGTTCAAATCCCTTCGTCTCC
>CASEZC010000027.1 GCA_949292385.1 uncultured Pseudomonadota bacterium | reverse complement strand
GAGACGAAGGGATTCGAACCCTTGATACCCTTGCGAGTATACCACATTTCCAATGTGGCGCACTAGACCAACTATGCGACGTCTCCTTAACTCTTAATATCCTTATTCTTCGTCCTCGCCTGCATCAGGTGTATCGTCTTCACCTTCTTCCGCAACAACTGCGCCATCGTCCAATAGTGCATCTTCTAATTCTGCATCTATTTCACGTAACTTTGGATCTTCTGTCGTTGCAATTTCCAAAGATTCTTCCCCATCAGGTAATACAGGCGTTTCTTTGTATGATTGTACAAATTCATGGCGTACTTCATTCATATCTAATTTACCAGTTGCTATTTCCCTTAATGCAACTACTGTTAGCTTGTCGTCACCCTTATCAACAACAGGCTGTGCGCCACCGTTCAAATCGCGAACACGCTGAGATGCCAACATCCCCAATTCATAACGACTTTCTACAAATGGTAATGTATCTGAATTTGTTGTACGTGCCATATTTTAAATCCTTTGTTGAAAACGTTTTTAACCTCGCTATAATGCCCTAAGGATGGTAAAAATGCAAGAAGAAAATACAAAAAATAATATTAAAACTGTTTCTTTCGGTTGCAGACTTAATGCAATGGAAGCAGAAAAAATTCAAAAAATGCTGGAGAACACTATTAAAACCGCCATATTAGTTAATACTTGCGCGGTAACAGCCGAAGCAGAAAGACAATCTGGTCAAAGCGTAAGAAAATTTTCACGCGAAAATCCTGATGCTCCGATTTTCGTTACAGGATGCGCTGCAACAAGAAATCCAGACCTATTTTTTCAAATTCCTAATGCTTTGGTCATAAAAAACCAGGATAAATTAAACATAAATGCATATATAGATGCAATAAATAACGCGCCTTGCCATTTTAATAATCCTAAAATAACAAACTTTTCGCATCCTGCACCGCAACTTTCAAAGCAATTCATTCAGGTACAAAACGGATGCAATCATAAATGTGCTTACTGTGTTACCCGCCTGCTTAGGGGGGCTGCCGTATCGTTTGACTATCAAGACATTCTAAACGACGCAAAAGCCGCAATAAAGTCTGGTTTTCAAGAAATAGTTCTGACAGGCGTAGATATAGCAAGTTATGCAAAAGACGGTTTGTTCATTTCTGATGTATGCAAAAAACTGTTAAGTGATTTACCAGAAATAAAAAGGCTTAGACTGTCTTCAGTTGACCCTGCATCACCAGAAATTTTCAAAATAATAGACATGATGCATAGAGATTCTAGAATGATGCCTCACCTTCATCTTTCTATGCAATCCGGTTCAAATACAATATTAAATTTAATGCATCGCAGACATAATGCAAACACAATACGAAAACTGGTTGAAGCGGCCGATAAAAAAATAACTTTTAGTTGGGATATAATATGCGGATTTCCAGGGGAAACAGAAGAACTTTTTCAAGAAACCGTCAGTCTGATAAAAGAAACCAAACCAATAAAAATACACGCCTTTCCTTTTTCTCCACGCCCTGGGACAGAAGCATATGATATGCCAAACAAAATAGATAGAAGTGTTTCTAAGAAACGCGTAAAAATCATATCTGAACTTGCAGAAAACTATCGTCTGGATTTTATGACATCGCAATTATCAAAAACTGTTCAAGTATTGGTAGAAGAAAATAATACAGCAAGAACGCCAAACGATATAAGTGTAAAAATATTAGGAGAACCTATAAAAGAAAGAACTGTATGCAATGTATATCTTAAAGATATTCAAGGAGATGTTTTTATAGGCGAAAAAGCATAAAAAATCTGTTGGCAAGTTAATTTATAATTGCTAATATCCCATTACCATGAAAAAGAAAATATTTGTCCTGTTATTATTGTTGATAACAAATGTTGCGCATGCTGAGTTTTCAACACGCGCAAAATCTGCATTCTTAATTGATCACGAATCCGGAACGGAAATAGTCGCAAAAAACGCTGACGAATTAATGCCGCCGTCTTCCATGATTAAACTGATGACTCTTGCTGTTTTATTTGATGAAATAAAAGCAGGAAATCTGACTATGGAAGACCGATTGTTTGTAAGTGAAAACGCAGACTATAATAATCCTTTGTGGTACCCTGCCAGTAAGATATGTTTAGTAGAAGGACAATCAATAACTGTCCGTGATGCCATATTGGGCTTGATTGTGTTATCTGGTGGTGATGCAAGTGTTGTAGTTGCAGAAAAACTAGCCGGTTCCGAAATCGCATTTACAGACTTGATGCAAAAAAAAGCACGCGAAATAGGCATGACGCAATCGACCTTCGGTAACGCAAGTGGTTTGCCTAATCCTAACAACCTTATGACCAGTCGCGAGTTAGCTATGTTGGCGGACTATATAATAACTCAACATTCAGATATTTATCCTATGTTCGCAACAAAAAGATTTGAATTTAAAGAATACCAAACAGATTGGTGCCGTGACTGGGGACGCACTCACACAATGAACTATAATAAATTGCTGTTCATTATGCCTGGTGCCGACGGTTTGAAAACAGGACATACGGAAGATGGTGGTTACGGCATGGTCGCAAGCGTAAAAATTGGTGGCAGACGTTTAATCGGGGTTATCAACGGATTTCGCGGAAACGGACACGATGCTCTTGCGGCAGAAATGAAGAAATTATTAAATTATGGTTATACGACAACCACAAACAAGGTATTCTATCGGCCTGGTGATAAAATAGCTAAAATACCTGTATGGTATGGTCGCCAAAAATACGTAATCGCAACCATAGAAAAACCATTTGCGATAACGTTACCAAAAGAAGACGGACTTAGTGGCTTAAGAGTTTTAGCAAGATATAACGACCCAGTTCCTGCACCTGTAAAAAAAGGTGACAAGGTCGGCGAAATTATAGCAGAAAAGAACGGTGAAGTAATTGTACGTGCACCATTGATTGCAATGGACAAAGTTAGCAAGACTCAGTTCTTTGGTCGCGTATTCAAGAACATTATGGTTATGTTGGGCATCAATTAATCATGGCTAAAAAAAATAATCTTTATTCGTTTCCTAAGCCTATGGATTCCGACTGTTTAGTCGGTCATAACGAGGTTATGAATGATTTTTTAGCAGCTTGGAACGCGCGCAATGAATATCCTATACACCCTGTATGGATGCTGACAGGACCACGCGGTATCGGCAAGGCAACGTTGGCTTATAAAATCGCCAAGATGGTGTACGGAAACGTAGGTGATTTTTTCATAATCGACTTAGAAAGAAATATCGATAAAGACGGTAAAAGTAAAACTGACGGGAAAGTTATTTCTGTTTATACCGTACGAGCGATGATTGAAAAAATGCAAATGTCTTCTATGTCAGGAGATTGGCGTGTTATATTAATTGACTCGGTTGACGAACTGAATACTGCGGCTTCTAATGCATTATTAAAATTGTTAGAAGAACCACCCGCAAAAACCTTATTCTTATTGATAGTTCACCAACTGTCCAGTGTACTGCCAACAATTCGTTCACGTGCCCGCGTTGAAAAAATGCGTCCTTTAAGCATATCTCAACTTCGTGAACTGTGCATAAAATTTATGCCTGATGAAGATATAAGCACTGAAACACTTAAGCTGGCGAATGGAAGTTTTGGTAAAATTGCGAATCTAAAAAAATCTGGTGGCGACAGCGTTTATGAAGAACTGATAGATTGCTTGCAAAACCAACGTGCAAACAGTGTAGATTTGATGAATATAGCAAAAAAAATCTCGCAACAACCAGAATTACACGGCATTCTTTTAGATGCCATTGCATACTTTGGACTTGCAGATCTTTATCCGGCAGCAACCCACGCAATTGCTGACATAAATAAACTTTATCTGGAACCAGAAATAGGTATTTTTAAAATAATTACAGAAATAAAAAAATGTTTATAGATACTCATTGTCATTTAACAGACAACTATGTTTCCGGTAATTTAATTGACGTTGTAAATCGTGCAAAAGAAGCCGGTGTTAAAACTATTATATGCCCAACTGCAAATCCAGAAGATATTAGCAATGCACTGTTAATATCTGATAAATACGACAATATTTTTGTTACGACCGGAATTCATCCTGAATATGCCGGAACAGACGCAGCAAGTTATTTAACCGAAAATGTTTTAAATCATCCTAAAGTAATCGGCATCGGAGAAATTGGATTAGACTATCACAGTGGCGACAAAAATCGCGATACACAAATAAAACTTTTTGAGCAGCAGTTAGAGCTGGCAAAAAAGTACGACTTACCAGTTGCAATTCACACTCGTGATGCAGAAGAAGATACAAAAAGTATTCTGACGAACGAATTTCATGGTGTCATGCACTGCTTTACAAGTTCTTGGGATTTAGCAAAAGTTATGCTAGACCGTGGGTTCTTCTTTTCTGCAAGTGGGATATTAACATTTAAAAACGCAGAAGAAATTCGCGAAACGTTTAAAAAGATTCCACTGGATAGAATAGTAATAGAAACAGACTCGCCTTATTGCGCACCAGTACCATACCGTGGTAAAGTATGTGAACCAGCAATGGTTATAGAAACCGCAAAAGTTATGGCACAAATCAAAAATTTGCAACTTGACGATTTGGCTGTTATACTTGCTGAAAATACAAAAAAGTTATATCCAAAATGTCACGTCAAATAATAAAATTTGGACAAGTTTCTGAAAACCGCAAAGCACGGTATAATTATTCTATTGAAGACACAATAGAAGCTGGAATTTCTTTAACTGGTGCAGAAATAAAATCTATACGCTATGGATTAGTTACCATTGTTGATGGTTTCGTTCAAAGACGCGGTACAGATTTATATTTATCTGGAATAGAAATTCAAAAGTTGCCAACTGCTGCACGCATAGTAAATTTTGACGAACGCAGACCTCGTCAGTTGTTGTTACATCGCGCACAAATCAACCGATTAATCGGAAAACTGCAAGAAAAAGGTGCGACCATTGTTCCTTTAAAGCTTTACTTTAATAATCGTGGAAGATTAAAAGTATTATTAGGGGTTGGCTATGGTAAAAACAAAGTAGATAAACGCGAAACAATTAAAGCGCGTGAATGGAATAAACATAAGTCTCGTATACTTAAAGGCTAAAATAAAAAACGCGTAATACACGCGTTTTTTATTTACATACAAGCATTTATTAGTCAGCCAAAGCTTCGCTTGCTTCACGCAATTCTTCGCTAACTTCCTGACGAGCTTCACGAATTTCTTCACGAACTTCACGTCTTACTTCGTTCATAGTCTGACGTGCACGTGGGCAATTCGTTCTGAACATTTTAAATTCATCTTTGCTTATGCAACCATCTTTATTCAAATCCATCAAAGGCAACTTTTCCATCAAAGCTGGACATTTTACAGATGAAACATCTAAGCAACCATTATTAAAGTCTGCACTAGCCCCACGGAAATAACGACCGTTATCGCATAATTTTGCAGCGGCAAAACCAAGCGCAAAAACAATTAAAAATATTATAAACTTTTTAATAAAACGACCTATTTTAGTACCACAACCTTCGTTGCAACCGCATTTGCAATCTGAACCACACTTACATTCATGACCGCAATGACATTCGTGCATTTCTGGTGCAATTTCTTTAACTTCTTCTACGACAACTTTCTTTGTTGCTGGTTTTTTGGTTGTTTTTTTAGAAACTGTTTTAGCAGTTGTTTTTTTTGTAGTTTTTGCAGGCATATTCCTTCCTTTTGTTTTAACGCATTGATTGTATTAAATATTAAAAATTAAGTAAAGAATATTTTTATAAAGCAAAAACCTCTGACCATATAGCCAGAGGTTTTATCTACCATTTGAACTTCGATTTAGTTCAAAGCATCTTTCAATGCTTTACCTGGTTTGAATTTAGGCTGTGTAGAAGCTGGAATCTTAATAGCTTCACCTGTCTGTGGGTTGCGGCCTGTTGTAGCTTTACGTTTTGCTGTTGTGAATGTGCCGAAACCTACCAAACGAACTTCACCTTTCTTTTTCAAAACTTTTGTTACTGTGTTGATGAATGCATCCAAGCAAGAAGCAGCTGTTGCTTTTGTTACTTCAACTTCGTTTGCGATTGCTTCAATCAATTGCTGTTTGTTCATATGT